>DATGKC010000051.1:0-22813 GCA_035294845.1 Planctomycetaceae bacterium
GCAAGCCGGCCAACCGCGCCTTATGCAGCGAGCCTTATGAAGTTCGATTCGATACGGAAGGCAACATGTTTTTCGTCGAAATGAAAAACCACCTCGTTCGCCGCGTCGATGCGAAGACGGCGATCATTTCGACCGTCGCAGGAACCGGGCAGGCGGGCTTTTCTGGAGACGGCGGCAAGGCGGCCAAGGCCAAACTCAGGCAGCCGCACTCGATCGCGCTCGACGGCGCGGGCAGCCTTTACATCGCCGACATCGGAAATCACCGCATCCGCCGCGTTGACATGCTGACCGGCCTCATCGAAACGGTCGCTGGGACCGGCGAGCGCGGGAAGACGCCCGACGGCGCGCCGCTCGACGGGACGCCACTGGACGGACCCCGCGCACTCGATCTCGACCCGCGCGGCCAGATGTACGTCGCCCTGCGCGAGGGGAGCGCCGTATTTCGCGTCGATCTCCGCGCGCGCAAATATCTTCACGTGGCCGGCACGGGACAGCAGGGATATTCGGGCGACGGCGGACCGGCGAAAAACGCAAAGCTCGCAGGTCCTAAGGGAATCGCCGTCGGCCCCGGCGGAGACATTTACGTCGCCGACACCGAAAACCATGCCATCCGCGCGATTCGCATCGCCACCGGCACGATCGAGACGTTGGTGGGCGACGGAAACGCGGGAAACGGGCCCGACGGCCCGCCGCGCCGCTGCCGCCTGCAACGGCCACATGGAGTTTGTGTCGATTCCAAGGGAAATGTCTACATTGGCGACAGCTCGAACAACCGTGTGCGAAAGCTGGCGTTCAAATAGCTCACGTCTCTCGATGACCGGCATTGATGGCATTTTCCTTCCGATGGGCGGGCATCCGCCGGCGACTCTGGGCCATTCTGAAATGGACCATGTTTCTGGCGGTGCTGTTTTATGTCGCGCGGCACGGCTATGCGCTGTGGAATAAGGCCGAGCGGGCAACGATGCCGATCTCGTGGGGTTGGCTCGCGCTCGCGGCCGTTTCATCAGTGGCCGCCTGGCTGCCGTCAGTCTGGTATTGGCGCAGGCTGATGGCGAGGATGGGAAAAACGGCCCCGTGGCCGCAGGTGTTCCGCGCTTATTACTGCGGCCACTTGGGAAAATACGTTCCCGGCAAAGCGGCCGTGTTCGTGATTCGAGCCGCGCTGCTCAAAGACGCCGGAGTCGCGGCGGTCATTTCGGCGCTGAGCGTTCTCGTCGAATCGCTGACGTATATCTGGGCCGGTGCGATCGTCGCTCTGCTGCTTTTTCCTATCGATGCGCGGCGGCTGCCCGAGCATTGGCCCGAATGGATCGCGGTCGGGGCTCAAGACCTGCTCGGCCCGTTCGGCGTGGCAGCAATCGTGGCCGCGGTCGGCGCTTTCGCGCTGATCTCGATCATCTGGTGGAATCACCGCGTCCAAGGATTTTTTATCGCCGGCGGAGGGCTGCCTATGACATCGGCCGGCTCCCTGATGCGGATGATCTTCGAGGGGGCGCTCGTATTCCTGCCGGCGTGGTGGATCCAGGGACTCACGCTGGGGCTGGTGATTCGCGCATTTTCGAGCGGGCCCTGGGTTTGGGGCGATTGGCCGTTCTGGACGGGGACGGCGGCGGCGGCGATCGTGGGCGGGTTTTTGGTCCTCTTCGCCCCGGGAGGATTGGGCGTGCGCGAAGGGCTGCTCATGGAGCTCCTCGCGCCTCAATTGGGCCCGCACCAGGCGGTCGTCGTGGCCCTCGCCTGGCGCGGCGTGTCGCTGGCGGGTGAAATTCTGGCGGCCGGCGCGCTATACTACGCGGTCGCAGGAGCGAAAACAGAAAATGCGTCAGCGGCCTAACGGCGAGCCGGAATGCTTTCGATCATCATCCCCGTCTTCAATGAAGCCGAAAGCCTGCGGGAGCTCTACTCCGAAATCGACCGCACCTGTTCGTCACGGCAAATCGAGGCCGAATTTATGTTCGTCGACGATGGATCGACCGACGGATCGTGGAACGCGCTGACCGAGTTGGCCTCTCGCGACCCCCGCGTGCGAGGCATCCGTTTCCGACGCAACTTCGGCAAGGCGGCGGCGCTGTCGGCCGGAATGCAGGCCGCGCAGGGCGACCTCATATGCACAATGGACGCCGATTTGCAGGACGATCCGGCGGAGATTCCCGCGTTTCTCGATGCGATCGCCGCCGGATGCGACGTTGTCAACGGCTGGAAGAAGCGCCGGCACGATCCGTGGCACAAGGTTTTCCCCAGCCGGGTGTTCAATCGCATGGTGAGCTGGCTCACGGGGCTGACGCTGCACGATCACAATTGCGGATTAAAATGCTTCAGGCGCCAGGTGGCGTCGGAAATCCGGCTGTATGGCGAGCTGCACCGGTTCATTCCCGTCTTGGCGCACGCCCGCGGATTCAAAGTCGCCGAGCTGGAAGTTCGACACCGACCACGCCGGTTCGGCGCCAGCAAATACGGCGTGCGGCGGTTTGTTCGTGGTTTTCTCGATCTGTTGACGGTGAAATTCCTGACCGGATTCGGCCAACGTCCGCAGCACGTGCTGGGAGCGATCGGCCTTTTGTTCGTCGGATTGGGGGGCTGCGGGCTGACGTTTCTGGCCGTCGTGTGGCTATTGACCAATCTGCCCCCCGGGTTCCATTTCGACCCGATCGGCCCGCGGCCATTGCTGGCTTATTCCATAGCAGCGCTGTTGCTGGGAGGGCAACTCGTGTCGCTGGGATTCCTCGCCGAACTGATCGTGGCCTACACTGGGCGCGATGCCGACACTTACAGCATCGCCGAACGAATCGGTTCGGGCAGTTCCTGATCGCCGTTCGCTTCCGCCGCGCACGACATTCGTTTAGATTCGAATCGGCGTTCCTTCCGATGGAGTTTGCAGCGTGGTCCAAGAACAGCCAGTGGCGCTTGTCACCGGAGCCGGAGGTCAAGACGGGTCGTACCTCACCGACTTTCTCCTGGCCAAAGGTTACGAAGTGCACGGCATGATTCTGAGCGGGGCGCATGCGCTGCCGCTCGATCGGCGCGTCACGATTCACCACGGCGACCTGGGCGAAGGCTCGAACCTGCCCGAGATTTTGAATTGCTCGCAGCCGACCGAGGTCTACAATCTCGGGGCCCAAAGCCACGTCAAGCTTTCGTTTGAACTGCCAGTGCTGACCGGCCTCGTGACCGGGCTGGGGACGCTGAAGCTGCTGGAAGCAGTGCGACAATACCAGAGCCGTACGGGCCGCAGCGTGAAATTCTACCAGGCCAGCTCCAGTGAAATGTTCGGCAAGATTTCGCAATCGCCGCAGAACGAACAGACTCCGTTTCACCCCCGCAGCCCTTACGCCTGCGCCAAGGTCTATGCTTACTGGCAGACGATCAATTACCGCGAAGCGTACGGCATGTTCGCCTGCAACGGCATTTTGTTCAATCACGAATCGCCCCGGCGCGGCGAGGCGTTCGTGACGCGCAAAATCACACGCGCGGCGACGCGCATCAAGCTGGGCTTGGCCGAAGAGCTGCGACTGGGAAACCTCGATGCCCGCCGCGACTGGGGTTTTGCGGGAGATTACGTCGAAGCCATGTGGCTCATGCTGCAGCAAAGCCAGCCGGACGACTACGTGATCGCCACAGGCCAGACGCACTCGGTGCGCGAATTTCTCGACGCCGTGTTCGGGCATCTCGGGCTCGACTGGAACAAATACGTCAAGATCGACCCGCAGTTTTATCGTCCCGCCGAAGTCGACGTGCTGCGAGGCGATTCCTCAAAGGCCGCCCGACAGCTCAATTGGCGGCCGCGCGTCAGCTTCGATGAGCTGGCCCGCATGATGACCGATGCCGATCTCAAGCTGGCCGAGCGCGAGCTGCGGCAGACATGATAATTACGTGCGGACATACCCGGTACACCAGGCGGCGGCCGATCCCCAGGTGATGATCGGCGCCCAAACCGCCAGCTCGGGGGAGAGGACGTTGGCCCGGCCCAGGTACATGAACAATTCATCGACTCCCAGCATGGTTCCCATCACCCCGCTGCAAATCGCCAGGTTCGTCAAGAGCGACGTGCTCTCTTTGCGAACGACGAACGGCACTCCCACCGCCACGACGATCAGATTGAGCAAGGGCTTCGTGAGCCGCATTTGCAAGTAGAGATTCTGGCTGCGGAGCGAGCGATGGCTGAATGACGGGTTTTGAAGGCGCCCGATCAATTCCCAAGTCGATAGATACTCGTAATGGCTGTCGCGGTTATACAGCCGATCGAAGCCTACGTCGGTGCGTATGAACATTTCGTCGGGAGCGACTCCCGGCTTGATGTATTTGCGGCCCAGCGGGGTAAGTTGGAGCGAGTCGAAGCTGACGGAGGTGCCTTTGAGCAGCCAGCCGGTTCGATGATGTTTGCCCTTCGTTTGCGGAAGCGCCTCGCGAGACCTGATCGTCTGCAGCTTTTCCGAAAGTTTCGTCGACGTGAGCACGAACTGGGCTTCTTCGATTTTCTGTTCGCGCAGATTGAGCCGGCTCCCCGTGATCAGCATGTCGGTCGCGAAATCCTTGACCGGCTCGATCTCGCCCGTGACGGCCACGCGCTGGCCGGCGTCAAGCTGCAAGTACACGGCGATCCGCGGGATCACGAGCTCCTGGTTGGCGAGAATCAAACCCTGCACCGCCAGGGCCCCCACGCCCAGCGTGAACATCAGCCGCCAGGTCGAGATCCCCGCCGAAAGAAGCGGGTTGAGCTCGCCGTGCTTCTGCACCAGCGCCAGGGCGACCATAGCCGAAACGACTTGCAGCGTCCCGCCGATCATTCCGAAGAAGTAGCACGCTCGATACGAGTAAAACTGGGCGACCGTGGTCACCAAGGCCAGCGTGCCTTGAGACTGATCGAGGAAATCGGTGACGTTCGTGAACACGTCGATGACGAAATAAAGACCGAAGAGGGCCGCATACCCGACGGCGAAAACATGCCAATACCGTCGCAGCAAATAGCGGTCGAAAATCGTCATGGGGCGCTGATTACCCCACTTTCCCCGGACCCGTCAAGGCCAACTAGTCCGGAAACTCCTGCTGAGAGCGGGGGATGCGCTGCGCCAGGTTTTTTTTACCCCGATAGAGCGTGTCGCGCGGGTCGGCCTGCTGCAGCTCGTCGTACTGCCTCATGATCGCGTCGTGGCGGTCGTCGGAGTACGGATGTGTGCGAAAGAACGCGGCCATAGGAAGTTTGGGCGACTTGTTGCGCTGGTGCAGCCTGTAAAAGAGAGCCGCCAGCTCCCGCGGATCGTAGCCCGCCTGGTACGACCAGCGGGCGCCGTCACGGTCGGCGGCCGCTTCGTCCTCCGGGCGAAACGGACGGCCCATGAGCCGCGTCAGCGCCGTTCCGGAACTCCAGAATTTCTGCGCGTCGAATGCCGCCGCGCCGTCGGCCAACGTGCGTTCCATCAGCTTCGTGCGCTTGAGCGGCAAAAGGATGTGCCCGTGATCGAGGTGCGAAAGTTCGTGGCCGACGATGCCGATTAAGGCGGCTTCGTTCTCGGCAAACGACAAAAGTCCTTTAAAGAAAAACAACGTCCCGCCGGGAAATGACCGCGCATCGACTTGCAGAGAATCGACGACATAGACGGTGATTTTCGGATAACGCCTGGCGTGGCTCATCATGGGCTTGAGCGTCTCGACGAGATGCTTCAGGTATTCGACGTCTTTCCCCTTGCGGATCACGCGATGCCCCTCTCGGTCGAGATGGGCCAGGTACGCCTCGACTTGCGCCCGTCCGAAGTCGCGCTCTTCCTTGATGGGAATATCGACGTCTTCCATCATCTTGACTTCTTCCGCAGTCGATTCGCCGAACAGCCGTTCGAGGAACTTGTCAGGCTGGCCTGCAAACCCCGGGAAGCGAGAGGGCGCTGTCGTGCCGCTGGGCGAGTTCTGCGCCTCTGCCGTCGAGAAAAATCTCGATGCGATCAGACAGGCGAAAAACGCGAAGCCGATCATCTTTATTCGAGGAGTCTGCATGCCTCACATCGTACCAGCAAGCGAGGGCTTTGGCACTCCGTAGCACATGTGTCTCGCTTGTGCGCCGGGCGCGGCAAAGCCAGTCACGGGCCGAATTCTCAATCAGCTTTTTCATCGGGCGGCCCGTGTCCATTTACACCGCCGGCGGCAAAGGTAAACTTGTATCGAATTTCGCCTGGAACAGGGCGATCTTTCGCATGCCGGATTCTGAAGGCCTCGTAACGGAGTACTCTGTCATGATGACGCCAGTCACGAAGACGCTTCCCAGTGCCAAACTCACGCTGAAAGATCGGCTTTCGCGATTGACCTTCACGGAAGCGTGCAGGTTCTTGGGGGCGGAAGGCAAGCCTCTGATTCAGAAGAGCGCCAATCTCTGGAATTTTCTGATTTCGGAGCACGTGTTCCTGGGCGAAGACCTGTTTCGCCTGACGGTCCCCGAGGCATTCGTCGAAGATCGGCCGGTGATCGTCACGATCACGCTGATGGCCGACGCGCGCCAGCGCCTGCATTGGAACTGCAATGCCTGCGAAACGGCCTGCGCCCACGTGGGAGCCGCGTTTTCTTTCGTGCTCGAGAACAAGCTGGCGTTGGGGCTCGCCGCCCCCCCGAAACCGCGAGTCGCCGTGGAAAGCCTCGACGAAGACGCGCTCGTCAAACTGGCCCTTTCGGAACGGGCCGAACGCGCCCGCACCGAAAAAATGAGAATCGTCTCGGCCGACGCCTCCCGCCCGTGGACCGATTACACGGTCACCAACCGCCTCAGCGGCAAATCGTACCGAGTGGCGCTGCGCGGCCTGGAGCCGGGCGTTTCCTTCTGCTCGTGCCCTGACTTCCGAACCAACACGCTCGGCACGTGCAAGCACGTGCTCAACGTCTTGAACAAGGTGAAGCGAGGTTTTTCGCCGCAGCAGTTGAAAAGGCCCTACCGCCGCAAGCGACTCACCCTGCACCTGCGGTATGACGGCGACGTCACGCTGCGCCTGGCGACGCCCGAGCAAATCGACGACGAGGCGGCGAAAATCGTCTCGCCTTTGCAGGGCCGCGCCATCGAAGACCTGCACGATCTCGTGCAGCGGCTGGGCAAGCTGCAAAAGCTCGGGCAAGACGTGGCGGTTTATCCCGACGCCGAAGAATTCATTCAGCAGAGGCTGAACCAGACGCGAATGCTCGAGAAGACCGCCGCGATTCGCCGCGATCCCCACAACCATCCGCTTCGAAAAACGTTGCTCAAGATTCCGCTGCTCCCTTATCAGCTCGACGGAATTGCCTTTGCCGCCGGCGCGGGGCGGGCAATTTTGGCCGATGAAATGGGATTGGGCAAAACAATTCAGGGAGTCGGCGCGGCAGAGTTTCTGGCCCGCGAAGCCGAGATCAAGAAAGTGCTGGTCGTCTGCCCTGCATCGCTCAAATCGCAATGGCGCAGCGAAATCCATCGCTTCTGCGATCGCCAGGTGCAGCTTGTCGGCGGACCATCGGCCAACCGCAAGCCGCAGTACGAAAGCGACTGTTTCTTCACCGTCTGCAATTATGAGCAGGTGCTCAAAGACATCGTCTCGATCGAACAGGTGAACTGGGACCTGATCATCCTCGACGAAGGGCAACGGATCAAGAACTGG
The DNA here is from genome assembly GCA_035294845.1 of Planctomycetaceae bacterium. Lineage (GTDB taxonomy): Bacteria > Planctomycetota > Planctomycetia > Planctomycetales > Planctomycetaceae > JACQFH01. The sequence goes on from DATGKC010000051.1 coordinate 7,602, forward strand.
GCCGCCAAGACCAGCAATGTCATCAAGAGCCTGAAGTCGCAGTTCGCCCTGGTGCTCACCGGCACGCCCCTCGAAAACCGGCTTGACGACCTGTACTCGGTCGTGCAGTTCGTCGACGGCTGGAGGCTGGGCCCCGGCTTCCGGTTTTTTAACCGGCATCGCGTGATCGACGAGAAAGGCAAAGTGCTGGGCTACAAGAACCTTGCCGAGTTGCGCGAGGCGCTTAAGCCCATTGTGCTGCGGCGGACGCGCGACAGCGTCAAGCTCGATCTTCCGCCGCGGACGATCGACACGATCCGCATTCCACCGACCGACGAGCAGATGGGGATTCATTCCGCCAATATGCAAACGGTCGCGTCGATCGTCGCCAAGAAGTTCATCAGCGAGATGGATCTGTTGCGCTTGCAACAGGCGCTGCTCATGTGCCGCATGTCGGCCGACAGCACGTTTCTGTGCGATAAGCAAAAGCCGGGTTATTCGACGAAGCTCGAGCATCTCGATGAACTTTTCGAGCGGCTGTTCGAAGAAGAGGGGCGCAAGGTCGTCTTGTTTTCGGAATGGACTACGATGCTCAACCTGATCGAACCCTTGCTCGAAAAGCGAAAGCTCGACTTCGTCCGCTTGGACGGAAGCGTGCCGCAAAAGCAACGAGAAGAGCTCGTGCACAAGTTTCAAACCGATCCCGAGTGCCGGCTGTTTTTGACGACGAACGCCGGCTCGACGGGCCTGAACCTGCAAGCGGCCAACACGGTGATCAACGTCGATCTCCCCTGGAACCCGGCCGTGCTGGAGCAGCGAATCGCCCGCGCCCACCGCATGGGGCAGACGCAGCCGGTACAGGTGTTCGTGCTCGTGACCGAAGGGACAATCGAAGACAATCTGTTGGCGACGCTGGCGGCCAAGAAGGAATTGGCGTTGGCGGCGCTCGATTCCGAATCGGAGGTCGATTCGGTCGATCTGGCGACCGGTATGGACGAGCTCAAGAGCCGCCTGGAAATTCTCCTGGGCGCCAAGCCCGAAGCCCCGCTCGACGAAACGGTGAAACAGGCCACTCAACAGGCGACTCGCGAACACGCCGGGGAGAACCGCGAGCGGGTCGCCGCCGCTGGGGGAGAATTGCTGGGGGCCGCGTTCAAGTTCCTCGGCGAGTTGGTCGGCCAACAGGCGCCCGCGGCGCCCCCCAGCGAGCCCCTGGTTCAAAACCTGCGCCAGGGACTGGGGGCCTGCGTCGAAGACGACCCCACGGGCAAACCGCGGCTGACCATCACGCTTCCCGACCGCTCGGCCCTCGATAACCTGGCGCAAGCGCTGGCCAAGCTGCTGTCGATCGGCGAAACGACAGGCAACCCATCGTAGAGCAAGCGTCCTCGCTTGCTGTCAAATCGTAGAGCAAGCGTCTCGCTTGCCCGCGTTACCGTCGTCATTCCGACGATCAGCGACGCGCCGGAACGCTGGAACCGCTCCGACAGGCGCGGCCCGACCGTGAGTGTGTCGGCGCGCCGCCGCATGGATTTACGAGCGCCTCTCGCGTGGCGTTCAGTTGGCCGATGCGGTACTTTGCTAGGCGACACGCGTTCCATACGAGGAAGCCATGAGCATTGCAAGTCGGTATCGTCGCAATTCGATTGGATTGTCGTCGATCACGGGTCTGCGGCGAGTGATGAGCTTTGTCGCCACGTCGATTATTTTACAAGCATTGCATGGCTTCCTGGACTGCGCTCAGCCGGACTCAGCAGGCGCCGAGCCAAGGAGCTTGGGTGAGCGAAGCGCGCGCTCCGCCGCGCCGCGAGTTTCAGCGCACGGCCGAGTAGTGGACGCGCGCGGCGAGCCCATCGCAGGGGCGACCGTCGTGATCCGCGACGCAGTTCGCAGTCGCAGGTCTGAAGATGATTGGACTTCGCCCCCGGACGATATCTTGGCGCGGACGCAGACGGACGCTCAAGGTTATTTTGAGTTGCGTGGAGTTGTCGCGTATCCGTCGCAAGACGATCTCGCGGCGAAATTTCGACGCACCCCGTGGGACGTCATCGTTCGCGTGAATGGTTTCGCATTGGCCTGGAAAGCTCTCGCGAGACCTGACGATTCAGAACCCCTGAATTTCTCTCTCGAGTCTGAGGCAACTCTGGTCGGTCGCGTCGTCGATGAACAAGCGCGACCGGCGGTCGGAGTTATGGTGAGACTGACGGCGATCGCCGGATTGCCGCATGATAGCAGCATCGATGAGAGTCCGATGCCGGCGTACAATTTCCGCGATTCACCCCTTGGCATCGTTGGGCGCGCCGATGACGCCGGTCGCTTTGCGGTTTCCGGTTTGCCGAAAGAGCGCGCCATCGCATTGACTTTCGAAGACGACACGCATGCCCTCGAGACTGTCTATGCGGCAACAACGGACACGCCGCAACCCGACTATGAACGGCCAATCATGAGGGACTGGCGGTTCGCGTACGAGTTGAATCCCCACCCCCGCGCGGGCACACTCTTGTGTTGCGCGACGCTCGGTCGGTGCGCAGTGACAAGGATGGCCGCTTCAAAGTGAATGGCGTTCCTGAGAAATCTCTTGAAATCACCGCGATCTTTGCCGCCGCACCGTCTGTGAAGCAACCCGGACCTCGATTGACCGGTAAGGTTAGCGCGACGGGCGGCGATCAGGACGTGCGCATCAGCCTTGGGCCGGCCCGCTAACTTGTTGAGTGGATGGCGGCGGCGCGCCGCAATCGCCTTTCGCGCTTCTGGCGGATGCCGCGGCCGGGGAGCCGCGCGTCATTGGCCCTCGGGCGCTTCCAGATACAGCAATAAATCAAGGATCTCGTCGCGCTCCAGCGTATTGAGCAGCCCTTCGGGCATGATCGAAACGGGTGAGCTGCGGCGCGAGACGATTGATTTTCGTGGAACGCGCCTAAGCTGCGACGGCTCCAGCGGATCGGCGGCGACGACCAGAGTTGCGGCGTCCCCTCCGGCAAGCTGACCGTTCAAGATCTGTCCGCTGTCGGTTTCGATCAGCATATTTCGATATTTCTCGTCGACGACTTTCGAGGGAAGCAAAATCGCTTCCAGCAGGTCGCGCCGGCCGAACCGCGAACTTGCGCCATCGAGATCGGGCCCGATCGGTTGCCCCACTCCCCTCAACCGGTGACATCGTGCGCACTGGGCCTCCACGTACAGCCGCTTCCCACGTGCAAAATCTCTCCCCGTCTCTGCCGAGTCGAGCGCGATTGTCAGTTCGTCAAGAGTCCACTTATGGACCTCCGGCCGCGGCGCACTCTTGGTCGAGGCTAAATCGCCCACTTTCCCTAGTCGCTCGATCAGCGGCGCAAGGCTTTTGCGATCTTCCTCGGGCAATGCCAGCAAGGCGTCGGTGCGAATGAATGTGAGAAAGCGGTGCAAGTAGTGCGCACCGCTGAAGGCCTCGGCTCGCTTCAACCACCGGAAATACTGCTCCCGCTGGTCGATGGTCCAGCCGAATTTCACATCCCGCAGGGCGAAAATGTAGAATAGCTTCTCTTCCTGCGTCCGGGCCGCATCCAGCATCGCCAGCGTTCGACCGACGACATCAGGCCATTCGAGCGCCACCAAGAGCTCGCACAGCATCTCGCGTTCGGCGGCGTTCGCTTCGGTCCGGTAGAAGCCGGCCAGCAATCGGACGAGCTGGCGCGCCTGCTCGTTTCCGGGAGCACCGTGCCGAATGATAGCCAATTGCAAAGTCCGCCACATCGCCAGCCTTTGGTTCTCTTCCAGCGGGCCAGTCGCAAGCTGCGCGATTCGCGAGAAGATTTCGACTCGCCATTCCGGCTTCCCGACCCGCGCCAGAGCAACAAGGGCTGTGCCGGCCGCAGCCGGGTCGCTCTCTGCGAGCGCGCGATCCCTCCAACTCTCGACCGGTTGACGTTCGAGCGCCACGCGGGCCGCCTGCCGCAGCCACCGGTCGCCGCTCGAAAGCGAAGGCCAGAGCGCTTCCAGCGCCTGCTTATGCGGCGAGCCTTGGTGCTTTGCCAGCATGTGGCGCAGACTTCGGGCCTGCGGCGCCTTGCTCTCTGCCGCAGCTTGCGCTCGATCGGCCTGGGAATCGGCTTGCTGTGTCACGCGGTACAAGGCCGATTGCGTCCGCCGTCCGCCGACCACGAAATACATGGCGCCATCCGGACCGAAATCGAGGTCAGTGACGTTGAGCGGGCGACCCTTGATGAACGTCTCGGCCGCTCCGGTGTAGCTTGCGCCGTGCGCCGCGAGGTGCACGGCGATAATCCGCCCATAAGCCCAATCCAGAATGTACAGCGCCTCGGCATATTTTCCGCCGAACCGGCTCTTGTCGCCGAACTTGACGCCGGTAGGCGAGCCCAACCCAATATCGACCGCGCGCGGCAGACTGTCGGGAAAGTAATCGGGCCAGCAGTTGGTTTCTTGCCGCCAACCGTACTCGCCCCCGGAAACGACGTGCATTACGCACGTGGGCCGGTACCACGGAGCGCCCGCGTCCCACTCCATGTCGGCATCGTAGGTGAACAGTTCCCCGTCGCGGTTGAATGCGATGCCATAGGGATTGCGGAAGCCGCCGGCAAATAATTCCCACTGCTTGCCGTCGGCATCGGTGCGAACGACATGCCCGCAGGGGGGGACGACGTCGGCATCAAACAGGAACTCGTTCCACGCGCATGGCAGCAAGCGGTCGTTCGCGTAACCGCGGTAAGGAGAGGCTGCGTCGCAGTCGCGCGACACCTCGACATTGTTGCCCATGGCCAGGTAGATCATTCCATCGGGACCCAGGGCGAGGCCATTTCGGCCGTGGCCGACGCCTCCTTCGGTCCGTCGCAAGAGCCGTACATCGTCGAATCGATCGTCGCCGTCGGTGTCGCGCAGCCGGTACAAGCCCTTGGAGTTGTTGGCATGGACGTAGAGGCTCTCGTGCGCGAAGAGGAGACCGCGGCATTCGAGGAGCGTCTCGTCGATCGTCTCGACCTGCGAAACGGTCTTGCGATCTTCCGCCAGCGTCAGGCGGAGCAGCCCCTTGTCTTCGCGCCCGATCACGATTCGCCCGCGCGGGTCGAATGTGAGGCTGATCCACGACCCTTCGAGGGGACGGGCCACGTGAACCAGCTCGATTTTGAATCCGGGCAAGGTCGCGATCGCCGCCGGATCGGCCACCGCCCCACTCTTGAGCGCCATCCGCCACTGTTCGTAATCGGCCAGCCGCGCGTCGCTGAGCTGAGCGAAAGCCGAACCTGCGGCGATGTGACCGAAGGCAAACGTCAGTGCGACGCAGATGCGTAAAAACATGTTTCATCGGCCTGTCAAAGATGTCACCGAAAGCCCAGCTCATTAGAACGTGCGTCGGCGGAAGCTTGCAAGAGCTTGGCAGCGCAGTCGGAAAAGCCGTCATGATCGGCACGATGATTCGCGCGGAAATAGAAGACATCCCGGCCGGCATTTTGCCCGACGACGCGGTCGCCATAGGCTAGTTTTGCAGTGGATCACGAAGGTGGTGCTGATGAAGTTGACCGTCCCAGGCATCGTCGCTCTCAGAAACGGCCGCTCCGCGACTCGAAATGGGTCGGCTTCCCGAGATTGCGGCCTCCCGCCATCGTCCACCAGGCGACCCGGTCGATCAGCTCGTCGGCACTGAGCCGCGGGAGTCCCATGAGCCGCACGGCCCGCGCGGGCTTGCTGAGGAGAGCCGTTTCCGATTCCGCGCCGGTAAACGAGACTTTCTTGTTCATGATTTGCCCGAACCGCTCGCACACGGTTCGCACGCTTAAAACTTCCGCACCCGTCACGTTAACGACGAGTGGCGGAGCGGCGGCGTGAGCGAATGCGCATAGCGCCATCGCATTGGCGTCTCCCTGCCAGATCGTGTTGAAATGCCCCATCGCCAGGTCGATCGGCTGTTCGGCCAATACTTGACCGGCCAGATCGACGAGCACGCCGTAACGCAAATCGCACGCGTAGTTGAGGCGGATGATCGACATGCGGATTCCCAGACCGCGGCTGAAATATTCGAATACCCGCTCGCGGCCCAGGGCGCTCATGGCATATTCGCCGACCGGAGCGGGTGGATCGTCTTCCACAGACCCGCCGCCGATCGGAGTGAGGCCGTAGACGTTGCCGGTCGAGAAGGCCACAATGCGGCTCTGGCGGAACTTGCGACACACCACGCCGGGCAAGTAGCTATTGATGGCCCACGTCGTGGCTTCGTGCCCGGTGGCGCCGAATTTTTTTCCCGCCATGAACACGATATTGGCGACATCGGGCAACTGTGCCACGGCGCTCTCGTCGAGCAAATCGCAGGCGATGGTTTCGATTCCCTGCGCGGCAAATTGCGACTGGCCGCCCGACGAGAATCGCGAGACGCCGATCACGCGACGGGGAATTCCGGCCGCGTCGGAAGCGCGCCGCACCATATGGGCCAGCGAGGGTCCCATTTTTCCGGCGACTCCCAGAAGCATGATGTCTCCCGGCAATCGGCGCAGGGCGTCAATCACCGCCGGCGTCGGCTCGCTGAGTGCAGCTTCGAGTTCGTCTTCCGTTTCAATACGACCGGGCATGGATATGAGGGCCTTTGATCCCCGAATCCATTCTATCGCCGCGACCTGCACCGTTCATGGTCAACGAGCATTCCGCCGAAATCACGGTGCACGATTATACAGCCCGCGGCGATCGGCGCACCGCGCCAACTTGATTGCCGCCGCGACATGCGTTTGAATAGCAAAAGTCTTCGACGAAAAAGGAATTCATCCAGTTCCATCGGTGCAGAGAGGTCGCCATGCGCTCGATCGCGTTACTCCTCTTGGCGTGGGCCGCAATGTGGCCGGGTGCGAATGCCGCCAAGGCCCAGGCGTTGGGAGAGCCCGCTCGCGGCGAGCCGGGCGACCGGATGATTCAGGAGTACCTGGCGCGCATCGCCTCAGATTTGCAGGCGACATTCGCCGACGACGTCGCCTCGCCGGCAAAATGGCAAACGCACCGCCCGCGCTATCGCGAAGAGTATCTGTACATGCTCGGACTTTCGCCTCTTCCCGAGCGTGCGCCCATGCACGCGACGGTCACCGGCACTCTCGACGGAGACGGATTCGTCGTCGACATGCTGCACTACCAGAGCCGGCCGGGCCTTTACGTCACGGCGAATCTCTATCGGCCCGCCCAGATTCAATCCAAGGAGAGACTGCCTGCCGTGCTTTACGTTTGCGGGCATTCCGGCCGCGGTCGCGACGGGAATAAAACGGCGTTTCAATCGCACGGCATGTGGTTCGCGCGGCACGGCTATGTGTGCCTGATCGTCGATACGCTGCAACTGGGCGAAATCGCCGCCAATCACCACGGCACATATCGCGAGAATCGCTGGTGGTGGCATTCGCGGGGGTACACGCCGGCGGGGGTCGAGTGCTGGAACGGAGTGCGCGGGATCGATTACCTGATCAGCCGGCCCGATGTCGACCCCGAGCGCATCGCCGTCACGGGAATCAGCGGCGGCGGAGCGGCGACGTTCTGGATCGCCGCCGCCGACGAACGTGTGAAAGTCGCCGTGCCGGTGAGCGGCATGGCTGATCTCGCGTCGTACGTTCCCAATCGCGTGATCAATGGTCACTGCGACTGCATGTTTCTTTACAACACGTTCGAGTGGCCTTGGACGCGGATTGCGGGGCTGGTGGCGCCGCGGCCGCTGCTATTTGTCAATAGCGACGCCGACGCGATTTTTCCGATGGACGCCAACGAGCGGGTCATCAGCCAGCTCGAGAAGTTGTACAGCCTTTACGGCGCGGGCGATCGCGTCGACGCGGTCGTCAGCGTCGGCGGTCACGCCTATCGGCAGGACATCCGCCAGGCGGCGTACCGATTCATCAATCTCTACCTGAAAACCGACGCTCGCCCCGTAACCGACAGCGAAGTCGACATCGTCGAAGACCCGCCGGCCAAAGTCGTGCATCCGATCGAACCAGAGAGGCTGCGCGTGTTTCCGACCGATCGCGACATTCCCTCCGATCAGTTGAACACGACGATCGACCAGCACTTTGTCCCGATGGCCCATGTCGCGACGCCGACGCACGACAACTTTGACGACTGGAAATTGGCCCTGACAACCGAGCTGCGGCGCGTTGTTTTCGGGTCGTTTCCCGAGCGCATTCCCGCCGCCCGCGTGGTCAAGCAAGACTCGCCTCAGGTGGCGCGACTCGAAACGGAAGAGGGAATCTCCGTTCGGTTGGAAACGCTCGCCGACCCTGCCCCAGGCGCCCAACCGCGGCGCATCCTGCTGTTCGTGCAGAATTGGGGGAATGACAGCCCGCTCCCGGCCTGGTTCGAAAAAACTCGCCGCACACACGATCACGTTTTGCGTTGCGAGCCGCGCGGCGTCGGCGATACGCGCTGGAGCTCGAAAAATCCGCCCAACTACATTTTGCGCTCGCACGTTCTATTGGGACGAACCGTGGATACGGGGCGCGTGTTCGACCTCATTGCGATCGCCAGATACCTGCGCGAAACATACAAGAACGTGCCGATTTTCGTTGTGGGTGAGGGCCCGGGCGCGGTGCTGGCCGGTTATGCGGCCGCTTTGGAGCCGGATATCGCAGGCGTCATCGCGTATGATCCGCCGAAAACACATATGAATTCTGCCGCCCCGCAGTTTCTCAATGTGCTGCGGGTCGGCGACATTCCCCAGATTTTGGGACTGCTGGCCCCGCGGCCGCTTACGATTCTGAATGCCGACGACGAGTTCAAGGCAACGGCCGCCATTTTCGACGCCGCCGGCGCCGCCGAGCGCTTTACGCTCGACCGGTAGCAGCCGCATAGCCGGGCGACCAGCCCGGCCCGCATATTCCCCGCCGAGGCGCTACGCGAATCGTAAGTGATGGTGTACACTCAGTTCGCAAAAGTTTCAGTTCGTCTCGATTCCGGGCACAGAGGCTATGGACACCATTGATAACTCGCGGATTTATCTCCATAAGAACACGCGCCGCGAATTCCGGCAGCGGATGCAAGGCGGAGAGCTCAAGGCGTGCATCATTCCAGTCGCCGCCACCGAGCAGCATCTCGAGCACCTGGCGATGGAGCATGACTGGCGAAGCGTCATGCATGTGGCCGGCGAAGTGGCTCTACGCATGAAACCCGCGGTGCTGGTGGCTCCCGCGATGAATATCGGGATCAGCGAACACCACATGCGGCACATCGGCACGCTCTCGGCGTTGCCGGGAAGCTGGCTGGGGGTCTTGTTCGATTGCATTCGCAGCGTGCATCACGCTGGTTTCCACCATATTCTGGTGCTGAACGGTCATGGTGGAAATGTCGCCCCTTGCCAGGGAATCTGGGGGCAATTTCAGCAGCGGCTCGAATTTTCAACTCCGCTCGGCTCGGGTGCAGGCGAGTCGGAGCGTGGGGCCAATTTGCATTTCGTTTCTTATTGGGATTTATTGCCCGCCAGCATCGCCGAAGAAACGCTCAAGACGAAGCGCTGGCCCGGCCACGCGCAGGAGTTCGAGACGGCCTTCGCTTTGGCGGCCTTTCCCGAGAACGTGCGCCACGATGCCATGCGCGATCAAACCGACCAGGAGCCGCTGGCGGCAACGGCCGAGACGGGGCGGCTGCTGATCGAAGCCATCGTGGTCGAAGTCGTCAAATACGTGCAGGGAATGATCGACGGCACGAACGTGGCCGCTGTGCCGGAGTATCATCCGTAGCCACTTTGAGCGTCTCGATCCGTCGCTGCCGGTGTCGGCGCTCCGGGCAGAGCACGGATTGAAAAGGGCGCCGATATCTCATACCGGGGCCTCACGTCGATGCCAGCCGCTTCGAGCTTCCGGATGTATTCCAGAAATTTAAGGGCTCGCAGGGCATCGACACGCGGGTTGTGCTCAACGGCCTTCGCAAGATCAGCCGAATTTGTTACGTCGAAATCAGCCATTAAAAAAACTCCCGCGTATTGATGAACTGCGCCACGCCTCGAGTGCGTGTGAAATCCTGCAAAAGCTCGAAATAATCCCGGATCAATCGACTGAGCTTCGATCTCTTTGAAAAATCGTCAATCAACAGTTTTATTTCATCACCCCGAAGTGTTTCCATCGATATTCCCCGCCCATGAGACCGCCACTTCAAATTGCTACTCAATGTCTTCGCAATCTCTCTCGCGCGCTTCTGGCGCAGTCCTTCGGTAACAGGCGTTTTTGTCGATTCGGTGGTTATCCAATTCTTAAACTTATAGGCGACGAGCCACTTCTCGAGCAGGCTCACCGTCAGGGTCCTCGCCTGCTCGTATTGGTGAATCTCGGCGAGATCAAATTTTGTCAGCAGCGCAAATTCAGCAGTTGAGAGTTCTCCTTTCTGAGATTTGCGAACCAGCCGTTTGAATTGAACAAGGTATGAAAGCGCGGGCACCAAACGATTGTCCTTGACAACCTGGGGATCTATTGGGCCAAGGCGCGAAAAGTAATCCATCATGATTTCGTCGCCCGACATCACGAAAACTGTTCCGGCGGACATTGCACGATCCGGGACAATGAAAGTCACTTCTTTGTAATGATGTCGGATAATCTCAACCATTCGCTCGACAACCTCGACGATTCCACCCGGCGTGTCGAGAATTATGGCGATCTTTCGTCGATTGCTCGGCGTAATCGTCTCTAAAGCGGCGCGCAAGTGGTTGTCCGAACCATACAAGATCGGACCAAAAACTGTTGTCACATCGGCGTCAAGCTCCTCCTCCAACTCGCCGATCAGTTTTTCGAGACGGTCGCGAACAATGCTGTTGATGTCTGCTGCCCGCGCGCCGGATGCCATCATGACCCCATGACTCTTTGAATGAAAAACGCCGCGTGCGTTTCTTGTATCAAGTATTGTACCAAATTTGTCAACTGAATTTGGCGGTTGTGCGGCTGCACACGCGCCACGACCGATTTTCCGAGTCGGCCTGCTCTGCGCAGGCCCCACCGGATCGGTTCCGCGCTGCGTTGATGGAAAATGTATCAGTTCAATTTTCGCGTTGCCGGACTTGATGTTCTCGATCATTCGGATTTCAATTAGTGCGAATCTCCTGCCGCGCCGTCAACCGCCGAGACCGCTAGTCGCACTATGCCCGAATCCGTCGCCCCAGACGTCTACTTCTACACCTACAGCACAATTGCACAGACGCTGGCCGGGGCGTTCGGGTTTCTGGTGGCAGTGGTGCTGTATTTGATCCAGGGCATCAACGCGCACATCGGAAATTGCGCCGCGGCGCTCGTAACGAACAGTCCGGCCGACCGCAATCGCCTGCGGCAACTGCAAAGCGGCAGCCGCTGGGACGAGATGATTCGATTGCACGCCGAAGCCGGCCAGCAGAACCCCGCTCTGACCGCCGAGACCAATCGGTTCACCGACGATCAATTTCAGGAGATGCGGCGCGAGGTCGTGCGCCTCTCGAACGTGCGCCGCGAGCTGGGGCGGTCGATGTACATGACAGGAGGGGTGATTCTGGCGTCCATCGTCTTCATGCCCCTGACTGCCTTTTTCTTCACGCCGAGCGACCCGGTGGCCGCCTCGCTGCTGACGGTGACGATCATCTTCGCCATGTTCTGCATTCGCGGCTACTTGAGGCTCATGGTGAACGTCTTCTCGACCTGACGGCGGTCGAAATGGCGGCTCGTCAGCGGCGCGTACGGTCGCCCTCTTCCATTTCGGCCGATTCTTGCAAGTTAATCAGCCGCGGTCCGATCACGCGGTACGCATACTGAAGCGCGAGACGGCGCGTGCGGAAGCGTGGATTTTGGCTTTCAAGCGCGATGAGATGGCGGCCCGGCGGCACGACGATCGTGCGCTTCCATGCAACCGGCTTGAATTCCAGATCAAGTCGGTCGCTGAACCATTCTGTCTCGATTGACAAGGGAAAATCTCTCTGCGTTTGTCGGCACAGGTTCAATTCGAGATCCACACTGTGGGGCGCCGCAGAGCGATTGCAAAGCCACATCTTTGCTGATGGCCGGGCCTGGCGATCGGTTTCCCGGCCTTCAAATCGAAGGAAACCGTCGGTCCACATCAGAAAGAGGTCGCGCGGCGTGAGCACGTCGATGGCGCCTTGACGCACACGCGACATGGCTGCCAAATCGAAGATGGGGGATTCGACATCGACCTCACTGTCGCCGACTGCGATCGCCAGTTTGATTTCACCCAGCGGCACGTCGTGCCACAGAGGACGCAAAGGTCCCGCACGGAAGGCTTCGCCCCAGACGAATTCGGATTCGCCCCGCTCATGCGCCACGAGGTTGGCATGGAACATCGCCGGCCAGACAGTCCAGTAACTGCCCACGACATGCGTACAGCCCGCATCCCGCAGATCGTTTGTCAGTCTGCCGCACCTCGCGTCGACGTCGCGCCGCACCCTCGACAACGAGGGAATTCCATAAGCCACGACGGCAGCCGACACGACCATTACCGGAAGCGACCATCGAATTGCCCGGCGCCCGAGAACTCTCGCAGCGCCAGCGTGAGACATCGCGCGCCACATCGGCGGCCAGAAACTGCACGCGACTCCAGCCACCGCCGTGAAAAACGCCGGCAGCCAGAACCGGTAGACTTCGCTGTTCTGGTTGAGTTCGACCCAGGCGAGGCTGGTGGTGAAGACGGCATAGATCGCGGCGGCAACAAGTGCCGGCGCGACGACAGACCGCGGACGTCGCAGCGCCGGCCACCAGCGCGCCTCGCGCCAGGCCACGAACGTCGCAATACTCGATGCGGCGATGAATGCCGGTAGGAACCAGCCAGTCGCCCTGACCAGACCAACAGCGAGCTTCCAGGCCGTCACCGGCCATTGCCGCACTTCGCCAAGGCCGAAGCGAGTGGCGTCCTCGTGAGGGAACAGGTCAAAATATCGAACGGCAAGGCTCGCGCTCACGCTGGCGAGAAAAGCCAATGCCAGGGCGATGACAATCGCCGCGCATTCGCCTCGTTGAATTTGCCGTGCCCAGAGACGACGCAACAACACCAGCGGAATCAAAACGCAAGCCGGCATGGGATTCACCCAATGGCCGAGCACCACGAGCAAAAGAGCGGCGGCGAACCGCAGCCGCGCGCCTGTTCTGCCGGAATGATCTTCGAGAAGAATCATGCCTGCCAGCGACAGCGCCAGCGACGGCGACCACGACTGGGCGCTCGTCAAAAACATGAATCGAAATCGTTCGGGCGCCAGCAGCAAAAAAAGTACCGCCAGTCCCGCCCCGGTGTACGGCCAGTGCGCGTCCCGCTGCAAATGACGAGGGAAGAGAAACAACACCGCGAGCCCCGCGCCGATGCTCAAGCCCGATTGCACCAGCAAGTTGGCCAGCGGATGGGAACAGGGCATTGCGGCCAGGGGCAACAATAACCCGAATCGGTTCGCGCCCCAATAAAACGGCGTCCAGCGATACAGGCTGCTCAGCACGGGAATGATGGCGTCGGCATTCAGCAGCTCATGAAAGCTTCCCAAGTCGATGCACGCCGCCGCCAAAGCGCACGTCAAAAGCCAGGGCCAGAGCGGCGCCGGACGTTCGCCGATGGCCGGTTCCGGCAGCGCGAAGGCATGGGTCATTTGCTTCTTCATCGGAAGAAAGGAGCGCATTGGCGCCGTCGATTCATGCGGCGGCAGTCAAGCGGCGGTCTGGGTCGTATCGGGCTGCCGAATCCGAGCTGAGCTCGATCACGAGTTCGAGCAATGTGCGACAACTGTGTGTCCAATCAGGCCAGTGGAAGCCCTTCGGCGACTCGACTCCGTGAAGCTCTTGACGCCGTTGTTTGCCGATGATTGCCGCCAGGGCCTCCGCGTCGCCCAGCGGAAAGTACGCCGCATACGCCCCCCCCACTTCCCGGTGCACTGGCAAATCGCTGGCGAGCACCGGACAGCCTTTGCTGAGAGCTTCGACGATTGGCAAGTTGAAGCCTTCGGCATAAGAGGAGGTGATGAGTCCGGCGGCGCGGCGGTAGCAATAGTCGAGCTCGTGATCCCGCACGTCTTCGAACCAGAAAAGCTTTTTGCCGAACTGCGGATGGCGTCGGATGCGTTCAACGAGGCCGCCGCTGTCCCAGCCGTATCTTCCGGCAATCGCCAGCCGCACGTCGGCCTTCTCGGCCCACAGCCGATCAAAAGCGTCGAGAGCCAACGCGTGATTCTTGCGGGGCGATATCATGCCGACCATCAGATAGGTGTTGCTCGGATAAGCGCCATCCGCGAAAGCTGCAGCGAATACGTCTCGCACTTTGTCTCCGTTAACTGTGCCGTCGAGCTCGGCCCCCAGCTTGAAATATCCGCTGCGCAGAGTCGCCAAAGGGGCGCCGAGAGCGCGGCGATTTCGATCGACCGCTTCAATGTCATCCAGCACGCTTTTCGATATGCCGATCACGAAATCGGCGACATTTCGCGCCTTGTCCCACCAGCGGGCATATAAAGCGTGCGTCCTCGGGCCAACGACATCCGGAAATTGCACGGGAATCAGATCGTAAACAACGAGGCCGACCAGCGCACCGCGAGACTGCGCCTCGCACACGTCGTCCCAGGGAAAGGCCGGATCCCACGAACTGTCGATGAGAAGCAGAACGTCACCCCGACCGCAGCAAATCGCGCGGCGGGATCTACGGCGCGCAGGACGCAGCGCCAGGTATTTCACCCGACCGGCCAATTGTCTGATCGAGCGAGCCGATTCGAGCAGGTTCGTGGCGAGCAGCCAGTCTTTCAGATTGCTTCGGATTATTCGGCTGAGGCTTGCGGCACGATCTTCGAGCGGCGAAACGGCCGCACCGGGCGATTGCAGCCTGTCGATGCCGACGAATCCCGACATCGGCTTGAACACGACGCCCTGACAGGAAATTCCCAGTTTTGGACCGACCACAGCAGCCGTGTTGACGATGTTGCGCACCACGCGCTGAATGCCCGTATTCGCATCGAGCGCGAACGTGGCGGTGCAATCCATGAAGACGCGGCGGACGGCTTGACCGGGCTGATGGGAATGTGCATTCATGTGCGCGAGGGCCGTCACGAGGGTGCGGTTGGCGTGGAAACCGGCTCGGGTCCGCGCGAAGGCCCGCCCGGCGATCGATAGAGCAATCGCCTGATGGTCGCCGGCAATCGGTGAAGTCCCTGCTCGAGGCGGTTGATCCGACGAGCCACGGCCAGCGAGACTCGGCCGAGCTGTTCGGTCGTGTGCAGCCGGTAGCTGAGCGCATGGACGCGCTCGAGGTTCGCATGTTCGCTGTAAGTGACGAAATTGTCGAAGACATTGGCCGGGATG
>DATGKC010000052.1:0-3333 GCA_035294845.1 Planctomycetaceae bacterium
GGGTTGCCGGGCCTCAATGGGTTTACCGGCGAAGTGTTGTCGCTGATCGGCATGTTCGAGAACAACCGGCTCTACGCCGCGCTGGGACTCACCGGAATCATCCTCGGCGCCTGGTACATGCTGTGGCTCGTGCAGCGCACATTTTTCGGAAGGTTTCGCGAGCCGCTCGAAGCGGCGCAGGCGGCCGGCCATGAGCCGCGCGATCTCAACGGCCGCGAGATCTTGGCCCTGGCGCCGATTTTGGCGCTGGTGGTCTGGATCGGCGTTTATCCGCAGTTCTTCATTCGGCGCATGGAGCCTTCGGTCAGCCACGTCGTCGCGAAATTGGCGGCCGCCGGGGGGCCTTACGTCGGCGCCGCGGGGAATTCGAAAACATCCATTGCGGCCCGGGTTGTCGATCCCTCGAACCGGCTCGCGTCCAAAGATTGAGTGTCATCGTGCTGCAAACGCTGCAACTCATTTTACCGCAGACTCTGCTGGCTGGATTGGGATGTCTATTCATCCTGGGGGGGACCATCCCGGTCGCTGCGCGCCGCTGGGGGCCCTTGGCCCTCTTGGCGCTTGCTCTGGGCGCCTGCGCGCTTTACTACTCATCGGGAATCGAATTTCCCGTCGCCGGCGATCACGCACTGGCGGTCTCGCGCACCGCGCCCTCACTGGGCTTCCAGTGGTCGGCGCTCGCGCTGGGGGTCGTCTTTGTCATGATGTCGATGCCGGCCCAATCCGAGTCGAAAACATCCGCCGAGTTCTACGGCATGCTGCTGTTCGTATTGGCCGGGCTGATGCTCGTCTCAGCGGCCAACGATCTTGTGCTCTTGTTTCTGGCGCTCGAATTGATCAGCGTGCCGACCTACGTGCTGCTCTATCTCGGCAGAAACGATTACGCGACACAGGAATCGGCGACGAAATATTTTTTGCTGAGCATACTCTCGGCGGCCATTCTCTTATATGGATTCGCCTTTCTCTACGGACTCACCGGCACCACGCAATTGTCCGGAATCCATGAGGTGCTGAGGCAAACTTACGAATCGGCAAATCCGGGCGAACCGAGGATCGGCGGCTCGGTGCTGGGCGTTCTTTCGCTCGTGCTCATCACTGCTGGCCTGGGCTTCAAAATCGCCGCCGTGCCGTTTCATTTCTATGCTCCCGACGTGTATGAGGGGACGTCGGCCTTTAACGCGGGGCTATTGGCCGTCGTTCCCAAGGCGGCCGGTTTCTTTGCCCTCATCCGCGTCGGCGCCGAAACGATGACCGGTTTCGAGACGACCGGGCAAGAGCTCATGCTGATTCTGGCCGCCATCACGATGACCGGAGGCAATTGCCTGGCCCTCCTGCAAACCAATGTCCGCCGGCTTCTCGCCTATTCGAGCATCGCTCACGCCGGCTATATGCTCATCGGAATCGCCGTCGGCTTCTGGGAAGCCTGGAACCCCAAGCTGAGCCTGGCTCAATCGGGCGATGCAACCGGCATGGGTTTGCCCGGCGGCATCAACGCGGCGTGGCTCTATCTTCTCGCTTATTCGCTGACGACCGCGGGCCTGTTCGCCGTGCTCGTCTATTTGGGCCGTCCCGGCAAGCAAGTCGAGCACATCGACGATTTGACGGGCCTCTGGAAGACTCATCCGTTGATCGCCGTCGCCGCCGCGTTGTTTTTGTTCAGCCTCACGGGGATTCCTCCCTTGCCGGGATTTTGGGGGAAGCTCGCGGTGTTTTCGACCGCACTGAGCGTGCGGCACGCCGCATCCAGCGCGCTGTTCTCCCCGAATTCGGCATTCACCGTGCTGGCGGTGCTGGGCGTGGTGAATGCGGCGATCGGCGCCGTTTACTATTTGCGACTGGTATCGGCGATGTTCCTCAACGATCCGCTGGCGGCGCGAGAGCCCCGCGGCGGCCGCTGGGCGCTGGCGGCGGTCATGTCGTCTGCGGCGATGGTGATCGCGCTGGGCGTAGCGCCCAGGCCGGTGTTCCAATATCTTCAAGGGTCATCGGCCGGCGGCACAAATTTGGCGCGAGTTGACCATTCTCGTCCCCCGTATCGACCAATGAGCCCGTAAAGATTCTCGGGGGAATGAACCCCCAGAAAAAAATGTTTGGCTGCCGCGAATGCGGGCAGGTTGGAAAAGTCTACCCATCCGAGGGCGGTGTCCTACGTCAATTAGGATACTGTCTATCCGATCGTCATCTTGAAGGCACAAACGATTCTTGCAATCATGCCTATGGCTGCTATGTATATGTATTGGGTGAAGCGGCTCATCACGGAGAAAAAAATGTCAGCGACAACAATCAAGCCACCTAGCGATTTGGCAATTCTGCGGCGAATTGTCGATCGCGGTCATTCGGCGATCTCTCGCGAGGCCGCCCAAGCCATTCAGCGTTTGGATTTCGACGTCGCGGATCGCAAACGTATGAATCAATTGGCGGCGAAAAATCGATCCGGTCGCTTGACGCAACCCGAAGAAGCCGAGCTCAACAACTTTATTCACGTCGGTCAGGTACTTGGAATCTTGAAATCAAAAGCTCGCAAGGGCATGAAAACCGATGCCCTCGAAGCTTGACGTGTGATGAAGCGCGAAACCACAAGCCTGGTTCGCCAAAGAGCTGGGGGCCGATGTGAGTACTGCCGCATCCCCGCATGGTGTGATCCGCTACCGTTTCAGATCGATCACGTCGTGGCGGAACAGCATGGCGGCGAAACGGTCATCGAAAATCTGGCATGGAGCTGCCTGCACTGCAACAAGCACAAGGGACCGAACATCGCCGGCATCGATCCCGTGACGAATAAACTCGGGCCGCTTTACAATCCTCGAAAACAGCACTGGGAACGGCATTTTTCGTGGGATGGTGCAACTGCAGTCGGCCGAACCCGAATCGGTCGCACGACCATCCGCGTGTTGGCGATGAACGACCCCGATTTCGTCGCCTTTCGAGTACAGTTAATGGAAGAAGGCGCCTTTTGGTTGGGTAGATCGGATTCTGTTCGGGATCGCCAATAACGAACGGCTTATCGGCCGGCCGATTACAGGCATCACCATCAGAATCCTCTGCCCAAGAGAGCTGCGCCAAGAGTCAGGTTGACGCGGCAGTTCACGAAATCAACAGACTCAGGCAAGTGATGCCTGCCTCGGCTTTGAAAAATTCGTCGAGCTCGACGGTCCGCACTTCGAAGCCGAGACGAGAGATCAAAGAGGCGGTCCGGGTGTGCGCCGCAGCCGCGCAAACTTGTTCGCCCAGACACGTCACATTGGCGCCCCAGGGTTCGGATTCGGGAACCGGGATCAACTCGAAATCGCTCAATAACGATGCGTCGAGCCACGCGGGATTGACCAGCAGCCG
>DATGKC010000053.1:0-5528 GCA_035294845.1 Planctomycetaceae bacterium
CCCAGCCCTTGCGGGATGGGAACGGGAAACTGCCCGCCATCCAGGAAATTGGCCGGACGCCCGTTGGTCGTGGTCAAGTTGGGTTCGGCCAGAATCGAGAGCAGGTTTTCTTGCTTGAGCGCTTCGATAAAGCCTTGAAAGGCGTTGTCATTGGCCACTGTTCCGAAAATCGCCGTCGCGGCCGTGGGGTTGACCGCTGAGGTCACGGGGCCCAAGAACCCGCCGAGCGGGTTGGCCAGGTTTACGGTGGGCGTCGTGTTCGAGAAGGGAACGAGCGCTCCGGGGAGGGAACCGACGTAGCTGTTTTGGCGCAGTTGCAGGAAGTTGAAACCCAGCGCTCGAATTTTGCTGCGCTGGGCCTCCATCATCCGTACGCGCAGCATAATCGTCTGTACGCCGCTGACTTGCAGGTAATTGAGCACCTTCGTGAAGTGCATCTCGGCCAGCTCGACGATCTTGGTGGCTTGGCCGGCCTGATCGACCCAACCGAGAAGGAGCACGGCGTCTTTGACCTTGATGGCCTGCACCGACGATCCGGGAGCCGCCTGGCGGACGAGCGCCTGAAACTGCTTTACGTCGCCGTTGACGAGCACATCGACGGTGTAACTCTGGCCATTCGCGTCGACGAGAATGATCGAGGTGAATCCGGGCGCAAGGGCCAGGAGCCGCACCTGATGAAAATTGTCGACCGTCGTGATCTTGACGATCGCGGGGTCGAATCCGTCGACGGTTTTGATGCGCTCGGGAAGCTCGAGCAGCCGGGCTTCCTTTTCGGTCAGCGACAACTGGCTGTTCTTGCCGGTCACCCGGAAAACGAGCACATTTCGGGCGTCGCCTTGCGCGCAGGCTTCGCGCGCGGGCCAGGTAGACAAAAGTGCGAGTGCAATTCCCAATGCACCCGCACATCGAACCGCAAATTGAGTCAGCATCCCTGCACCTCGTCATAATTCGCTGGAGTTGGGCCGTTCGGCCGAAAGCGTCACGCCGCTTCGGCCGCCGGTTTGTCAATCGGCGACTGGGCCGCCGGCTCGGTGGCCGGAGCTTTCGTCGCGCCCCCCTTCAGGGTGGGCATCTTGATAATTTCGACCCGCTTCGTATCACCTTCGAAAATCTCGATGGCCCACACTTCTTCCGCCGGTTCGGGATCGCTGGCTTCAGCAACTGCCGTCTCCACGACCTGCTTGACTTCCGGCTCCGGAGGCTTCTCCTCGATCGGCTTCGCTTCCGGTTTCTCCGCTCCCTTGGTCGCCTGGAATTCGTCAAAAATATTGTCGTCCACTGCCGCGACCTTGGCCTGGTCCTTGTCCTCAGAATTCCGCAACGCCATTTGCAACTTGCCCTTGTTCGAGGCAAGCATCAGCACGTGCGCTTGCTCGGGAGTCACCAGGACCGAAAGGTTTTCGGCCTTGGCGCCTTTGTTCGAGTCGTTTCCCTCGCCTTCGCGGTTGCGATCGATCGCGAAGACTTCGATGAATTCGAGCACTGTTTTTGTCCGTGAGACCTCCACCGCCCCCGGCCGCCGGATCGTATACGTGCACAGAACGTCGATTCGGTCTCCCGGGCGAATCATGCCGCTATGCACGGTCGTCATCGTCACGGGCACCGTCACCACGCGCAGGCCCTTGTGAATCGTCGTCGATGCGCCGTATTCTCCCTTTTCGCCGAGCTTGGCCTGCAGCAGCACGTCGCCCGGATAGGCCCGAACCCGCAGGGCACGGTCTTCGTATTGGGACGCATTGGTGACTGCCCCGGCCGGCACGTTCTCTCGCGGCCATTCTTCGAAGGCCACTTGCGTCGCCTCGAGCTTCACCCCCGCCCCAATTTCCTGTTTGGCCACCAGCACGGGAACCGTATCCTTGGTTTTCTTTTCACCAGAGAGAATCTGTTGAACTCCCAGCATGGCCACCAATCCACATCCCAGTGCCATGGCCAAGAGCACGATCGATTTGGTTTTCATCGCTGTCCCCAGCCGATCAATTAGTTCATCGGCAACAAAAAGTTGAACTCTTCAGCTTATGACGCCTGTAGCGGTTGAAATGATCGTGCTGGTCATCCGCGACGAGCGGTACGCGACCGGCAAACCGAATACAGACTGGCCCGGCTTCTGGACTTAACTCCCTAAACGATGCCCGCGTAGAAGAAATAGGCGATCGAGCCGATGCAGATCGGAATGCCATAAGGCAAGAGCAACATAGTTGGCTTGCGTTCGGCGGCGATCTGGGAAAGCTGGCGAGGATCCTTGATGTGGGCGAATTCGGAGAGAATCGTCAGCAGATTCCCATAGTGATGGAAGAAGCTCTTGCGACGCCACACCATCCAGACGGCCATGATTCCGCCCACGACCGTCGACACGCAAAAGGCCGAAAATGTCGTCGAGGCGCCCAGCCAAGCCCCCACGCCGGCCATCAATTTCACGTCGCCGGCGCCCATTCCGCCGACGCTGTACAAAGGCAACAGGCACGCCAGGCCCACCGCCATTCCGACGAGAGCCGTACCGAATCCGTCCCAGCCTCCCAGCCAGGCGTTGTAAGCCAGACCCGAGGCGACCATCGGGAACGTCAGCCAATTCGGGACGCGCAATTGCTTGCCGTCGATATAAGCGGCGACGATCAAGGTCACGCAGACCAGCTTGACGTGCCAGTGTTCGACAGAGAAAGCCTGCCAGTCCATGCTTGAATCCGCCTTTCTGTATCAGTGATGCGCAGTCGTGACATGGAATACGACGACCATCGAACCCACCAACAGCGCGAGCAGTTGGGGGAGCGATGAGAAGACCGATTCCATCCAAAACGGGAACATGGCGGCAATTTCCAATCAAAAGAGAGCGAATAAAGGACTCGTCACGCAACAATCGAAATCGCAACGCGCCTGACCTCAAACGAAACCGCCCAACGCGGTAAACCGCCCGGCCGGGGCTTCCCGGCCGGGCGATCGAGCCTTGCAGTCGTGCGCGAGACGACCGCCCGCGACTCTCGCGTTCCCTGGATTACGAACCGCCTCCCAGTTGACCGCTCACGTTGGTGAACGTGGTCGACGCATTCGTCCCCACGGCCTGAATAGCGGTGAGGCAGACGACGATGATCAAGGCCAGCATGACGGCGTATTCGACTGCCGTCGGGCCGTCTTCTGAAACCAGAAACCGCTTCACACTTTGACAAACGAGACTCATGTTGAGCCCTCCAGGTAGTTGTGGCACACGCTTGTTTCTCCACGCGTCTCGATTTGCCGCGTGTCTCGGCCGGTTAACCGACCGGACGGGCCAATCGATTGCGCAACAAGCGTTTGAGCTTGGGGGGCCAGGAAGCCCCGTAAGATTACGATCCGCCGCCGAGCTGACTGCTGACGCTGGTGAACGTGGTCTTGGCGTTCGTGCCCACGGCTTGAATGGCGGTCAGGCAGACGACGATGATCAAAGCCAGCATCACGGCGTACTCGACCGCTGTCGGGCCATCTTCAGAAACGATGAACTTCTTGACGCTCAGAGCAAGTGCCTTCATGGTGTGTCCTCTCCCAATTGAGATGTTCCGACAGCCTGGTAATGCGGCGCGACTGTCGTTGCGCCCGGTCTCGTGGCGGGACATCGGGTTTCGTCAGCCCGAATCTGGGGGATTCGCGAAAAACGGCTTTCGAACGCGACGACCTGCTCGAGTGTCCAAGTAAAAAACCTCACGCTGAGGTTAGACCCAAGAGAATGCTTGCCGAAAAAGGCGGCCGATCGAATCCATGCGGCCACGCGCCTCTTGCCGGCATTGAAAGCCTAGGTCAACCGTGAAGGGAGTCAAGCGGCCGGCGGCGCGGAACTTTAATATTTTTGCCGACGGATTCTCGAATCATCGCTCAGAGCCTGAGACAGACGGCACCGACGACCAGTTATGCAGGTTTTGTCGAGTCGTTCCTTCCCCCGTCCACGGGGGGATCGAGGGGGGGGTCTGCACAACAGGTTCAGAGACGCATGGGAGACTTGCGGTCGGCGGCGCGTGGCTCGGTCGGGAGACCGGCCACAACAAATAGGGTCGGGAGACCACAACAAATTAGGGCCGGGAGATCAGACACAACAACAGTCGCACGAACCTGAGAAGCTGCGAAGGCTGAGGCCCGTTGAACGATCGGCGAGGCTTTGCCGGTGGTGCGACCTATCGAGACGACGCGGGGTGCGGCGATACCCGCCCCGCTATTTGTGCTTACGCCGACTTTCGCCTCGGAACGATACCTTTACTGGATACGCCAAAAACACTCTCGCGCCGGGGTGCGCCACCGGAATCGGCGACGGCCGCGGCGTCGGCGGCGGCATTCGGCCAACTGCTCAACCCTGATATGCTTTCAAGATTCTATAAACGGTTCAGCAGCGCCATTCTGTGGGCGGTCGCGCTCAGCTTTCCCTTTCTGGTCGTTCAGGCACAGTCCATCCGCTGCAATAACGACATCGAAACCTGGCTGCCGCGCGAATCCCCCGTCCGCGCCATGTACGAGCAGTTCAAGCGCGACTTCGGAGTCGAAGAGACGATCCTGATCGGCGTCGAGCGCGACGTGGCCGGCGATGAGCTGGTCGAAGCGGTTTGCGGGCGAATCGAGCGCTTACCCGGCGTGCGCAGGTGCCTTTCACCTCAACGTTTGCAGAACGTGATGGCCCAAACGGGCGTTTCGGAGGACGAGTCGCGCTCGCGGCTGATGGGGCTTGCCCTGTCGCGCGACGAGAAATTGGCGGGCCTGATCGTGCTGTTGTCGGATGTGGGCCTTAAGGACCGCGCCGGCACCGTGGCCGACATCCGCCGCGAGATCGAATACTGCCGACTCGGCGGCGATCGGTCGTTTCTGTCGGGAAGCCCGGTGATCGTCGCCGAGCTCGACCGCCTGGGAGGCAGCAAAGAGAACCAGAAGTTCTTTTTCGTAACGCTCGCCATTTGTTTGGGCCTGTTGCATTACTGGATCAACGATTGGAAGTTGTCGCTTTCGGTGCTGGCGCTCACATTGTGGGCGATCGCCCTCACGCAGACGATTTTCAAGCTCGCCGGCGGAGAGATGAATTTCATCCTCGGGGCGCTGGCCGTGATGGTGATGGTCTTTACGCTCGAAGCCTCGATTCACGTCATTCACTACTACAAGGCCTCGCTCGGGACCCGCGACCCGATGGCCGAGGCGCTCAGGCTGTGCTGGAAGCCGTGCCTGGTCTCGATGCTCACGACGACGATTGGCCTGTTTTCGGTGAGCGTGACCGACATCGTCCCGGTGACGCAGTTCGGCTACGCCTCGACGCTGGGTGCGGTTGTGGCCATTTTTGCCGGCATCTTCGTGACGCCGGCGATTCTGACGGTGCTTCCGGCGGCACACCTCAAGAGCGAAACGGCCGACGCCGGAATCGGTTTTGCCCGCCTGGGGAATTGGCTTCTCCGCCACAGTCGAACCGTCACGGCAATTTCGGCGCTTCTGGCCGTGGCCGGCACGATCGGCCTGTACCGCATCGAGACCAAAATCGACCCTCTCGACTTCCTTCCCAAGCGCGGGAAGGTGGTTTCCGACGTGCGTCGCAT
>DATGKC010000054.1:0-9316 GCA_035294845.1 Planctomycetaceae bacterium
GCATATACTTGGCCAGCACAATGTATTCCGGCGCATATCGCAAGATCTCTTGCAAGACGGCGGCTTCGTGCTCTTCTCGTTCGAGCCCCGCATGATCGACAAAATAGAACGGGATGCCGAACTTTTCGACCAAAGGCGCCAGCACCCGATGATTGCCGATCACCGCCAGAATCTGCGAATTCAATTCGCCATATTCATGGCGAATCAAAAGGTCTCCCAGGCAATGCGGCTCTTTCGTCGCCAGCACGACGATTCGGCGCGGCACGTCGTCGGCCAGGCGAATCGTGGCCGTCGGCGGCAGAGAGGCGCGCAGCTCGCGCGCGATCTGGTCGGGCTCCTGCTCGGCGCCCGGCGCGCCCGAGAATTCGGTGCGCATGAAGAAATGCCCGGCGTCGCGGTCGACGAATTCGTTGTTGCTGACGACGTTGCACCCGTGCCGGTAAAGCACTCCGGTCACCCGATGAACCAGCCCCGTTTCGTCTGGACAATCGATGAGTAAGATGTGTGTCGGCACGCGGCGGTTCAGGGATAAAGAATCTGCCGGCTTATGCATTCTTCCGGGCTGGCGCAGTCCCAGTGCAATTAGCGCGACGGAATATAGCGGTTCGTAAGCTCGACGTAATCTTCGCGGACGGGGCTGAAGACGTCGAGCACGACGACGGGCCCCCGCACGGCGACGGCGCGGTGCGGGACTCCGGACGGAATTAAGAACATGGCCCCCGCTTCCACTCGCCGCGTCTCGTCGCCAATCGTCAGCTCCAACGTTCCCTGGATGAGCATGCCTCCCTGTTCGTGTGGATGGGAGTGCATGGGGACTTCGGCCCCCTCGTCCATTTCCAGGTACGAAAGCATCAGGTTTTTGCCGAAAGGGGTTCTCATGCGGCAGCCGGGAACCGGCTCGATCGGGTGAAATTCTCGAATATTGATAAATCCCATGCGGTGTTCCCCTTGGCTATTTCCATGCATAAACTTTGCGTGCCGCTCAAATGTTGATTTGCGAACACGCATTAAAAACTGCGGACTTCGCCGATACGCGCGGATAAACACCATGTGGGTCAATCTGTAAATCCGCGCGTATCCGCGAAATCCGCGGTTATATGTTTTTCCTGATTGCTTTGGTTGTCCGCCGCGGCGGATCGGCCGCGCTGGGTGTTTCGTGGTTCCATCCGTCGATTTCGACATGCGCCTGGAATGACGATCCGCTCGCAAAAATGTACAACGCCGCACCGCGCCACAAGCTTGGCAAACAGGGGGCCGTTTGAGTAGAGTGGAGAATCTATTCCTCCTCGACGAAAACCGCGACCAACGGAGCCTCTCATGACTTCATCGACGAAACCCGGCATGACCCGCCGGGAACTCTTCCATCACACCGGCAAGATCGCCGCCGCGACGGCTCTGGCGAACGCCGTGCTCCCCGGACTTTATGCCGGCGAGAGCAACACGATTCAACTGGCCCTGGTTGGCTGCGGCGGGCGGGGGACCGGCGCCGCGGCGAACGCGCTTTCGACCAAGAGCGGGCCCACCAAACTGGTCGCCATGGCCGACGTGTTTCCGAAAAAGCTCGAAAAGAGCCATAAGGACCTCGGCGAGGCGGAAGAGGGCGCGCTGGCCAAACAGCTTGATGTACCGGAAGACCGCCGATTCATCGGTTTCGACGGCTACAAGAAGGCGATGGACTGCCTCAAGCCGGGCGACGTCGTGCTGCTCACGACGCCTCCGGCGTTTCGCTGGGTGCAGTTCGGCTACGCCATTTCCAAGGGTCTCAACGTCTTCATGGAAAAACCGACCACGGTCGATGGGCCCAGCACGCGCAAGATGCTCGACCTGGCCGCCGAGTCGGTGAAGCGCAACCTGAAAGTCGGCGTGGGCCTCATGTGCCGCCACTGCGAAGCTCGGAAGGAGCTGCTCGATCGCATCAAGTCGGGCGAGATCGGCGACATCGTGCTCATGCGGGCGTACCGGATGGCCCCCGGGAAGACGGCTCATGAGTTCTGCAAAGCGGCTCCCAGCAACATGAGCGAGCTGCTCTACCAGATTCAAGAATTCCATGCGTTTTTGTGGGCCAGCGGCGGGGCGTACAGCGATTTTCTGATCCACAACATCGACGAGTGCTGCTGGATGAAAGACGCCTGGCCCGTGGAAGCCAAGGGGCTGGGGGGCCGGCATTACCGCGGCGATTACGTCGATCAGAATTTCGACACTTACGCCGTGGAATACACGTTCGCCGACGGCAGCAAGTTGCAGCTCGACGGCCGCTGCATGGAGGGGGCCTATGGAGAGTTCGCCAGTTATGCCCACGGCACGAAGAACTCGGCGGTGATTTCGACGGCCGGGCACACGCCGGCCAATTGCCGCATCTATAAGGGCCAGAAACTCCTGAGCAAGGATCATCTCTTGTGGCACTATGGGCAGCCCAAGGAGCCCAATCCTTATCAGCTCGAATGGGACGAATTGATCGATGCGATTCGCCAGGACCGGCCCTACAACGAGGCCAAGCGCGGCGCCGAGGCGAGCCTGGTGACGGCGATGGGACGCATGTCGGCCCACACCGGCCAGGTCGTGACATTCGAAGACATGCTCGCCTGCGAGCACGAGTTCGCCCCCAACGTCGATAAGTTGACGCTGGACGGACCCGCGCCGCTCGTGGCCGGCCCGGACGGAAAATATCCCGTGCCCGAGCCGGGGCTGAATAAGAAGCGCGAGTATTGATAAAAGGCGTGGCGCGATGCGTCGTACTTGTCACGCTCGGCGTGATGCAGCGGTCGAGCGCGCAAGGCGGTTCAAGGATTGGCCGGCGCTTGAGCGGGCGGCCTGGAGACGACTTTTCCTTGGGCCTTGAACGTGACGGCATCGGAACTGCCGCCGATCGCGATCGTGAATTCATCGCTCACCGCGCCGGGTTCGGCGGGAGCAATGAGCGTGAGCGGCAAAACGTGTACGTTTCGCGCGTCGAGCGGAAGGCGAACTTCGAACGTTCTTGCCGTTTTCTCGCTTTCGATCTTATCGATCGCGAACGGCTTTCGACCGCGGACCACAATGTTGATCGTCTTGCGTTCGCCGGGAGCCAGAGTGCCGAACGAGACAATCTGGGGGTTCACCGTATATTCCGCTTCGACTTTCGCTTCGACGAGCACGGGAATGTTGGGGTTGGCCGGATCGTCGGTGACGAGCAGCACCTGGTCGCGAAGATCGCCCACGGGCAGGCTTCCCTTGAGGGTCACGTTGAGCTCGTAGTGGCCCACGTCGCCATTGCGCCGCGTTTCGTTCAGTTTCACCGCGACATCCTGGTTTTTACTGACGGCATTCTTGAGGGTCGACGTGCCATGCCCGGCATAAACGATCGCCATGCGGAGCGATTTCTCGGTTCCTTTGGCGATGGCCCCGAACTGGGCCGAGCTGGGGTTCAGGATCACGTCGGGGTTGATGAAGGCCCTGACGGGAATGTGGACCTGCGCGACGAGGGGCTGATCGAAGAAAACGGTGAGGCTCGTTTCTTTCAAGTAGCGGAACTGGCGCGTGCTCATCGTGATGTCGAGATCGACCGATTCTTCGCTGGCGAGGGTGTCTTTCGACGGCTTGGCCGCCGTGCACCCGCAGCTTGAGCTGACACCGGCGATATGAACCGTCTGCTGATACTTGTTCGTGATCTTGAGGCGAAACTTCTGTTCCGAACCGCTGGCCACAACGCCGAAGTCGTGACCGAGCTTTTCGAACATTTTTTCGGCCCATTCAGGGTCCTGCGCCTGCGCGCCGGTTCCGCCGGCCAATAGAGCCAGAATCAGAAAGCAAATCCGCACGCGCTGGACGCTCATCACGCTCTCCGGTTGAAAACTTAATCTTGCGGCGCCGCATCCACAAAACCCCGCGCCCGACCGCTGGCCTCGATCAACCGCGAGAGTTCTCCGCCGCCCGGATTTTAGCAAACTTCCGCGTTCGGCAAAGCCGGATTTCTGAAACGGGCGACATTCTCGTGTGAGAACCGAGACTCGTCGCGCGCAGAATGATCGATACTCACTTCTTCGCTTGCCGCGATTTTCTTAGCGTCGGATAAAACTGCACCCATACGTTGTCTTCGTTAGCGTGCTGCAAATGGCAGTCGTAGCATGCGCGGTCGGGCAATGCCTTGGCAGATTGCTTATCCACGCCGAAATCGTAGTAGGCCCAGTCGGTGGTTGAACCATCCGGCCGCGCGCTGTTCTTGACGGCCATCGCGAAGCCCGACTCGTTGCCGGGGAACAAGCCTTCCGCAACGACGCTCTTGGGATCGCCCTTTTCGCCTTTGTAGATGTCCAGCACCAGCATCGTTTTTTGCGGGAACTCGCCCGTTTTCATATAGTGCCGATACGACTCGGGATTGATGTACACGTTGTGGAAATTCCCAACCTTGACGTGGGCTTGGTCTTTGCGGGGCGGCGGGTCCTTCGCATCGTCGTCGCGGTACTCCAGGCCCATGTTGGCCCCCACGAACACCCAGGTGCGATAGTCGGTCGGCCGTTTCAATTCGCCGTCGGCCGTGTACTGCGGCACGGCGGCAGCGCGCGGCGCCGCCTCGGTCTGCGTTTTGGGATCGCCCGAGCTGAGGATGCTCGCCTGGGAAATCAGCGCGGCGGCAGCCATCGCCGGCAGACCAAGAACGAGGAAGCGAGGCGATGCAGCGATTCTGCCGTTCATTGAAGAGCCTTTCCCATTTGCCGCCGGCGAAAGAAAATGAGCCTCGAGAAACGCCGCTACGTGGATTTCTGCTCCGGAGGCGTTTCCCGCCGAAGCGTTCCGGCTTCGAGCTCTTTCACGACTTCCGCCATGAGGGCCGGGTCTTGCGATTTCATCAGATGGTCGACCCGCTTCGTCGGCACTTTCAGGCGCAGCATCGTGTCGCGCGCCTGCGCCCACAGCTTTTCCCGTTTCTTCCCCTGCGAAAGGTACAGGTTGGTGACAAGCTCGGCCAACCGCTGTTCGTCCCCCTGCTCGCGGTTCTCATAGAACCGCCGGATGACCTTTTTCTGATATTCGCTGTATTCGGCCATGACAGGGGAACTGTATCGCAAGGCCGCCGGCGCGGCAACAACGATCGAGAACCGTGTTCCAGGCCCGCCTGGCATAACCGGCAGGCTTTCACCGGCGTGCAACTCTTTCGCAGGCGCCGCGCCAGGCAAATGGCGCGCGGCAGTTCGCTGTTTTCATGCGCAGGAACCGCTCAGGGCCTCGACTGGGCGCATTCGCGTGTTAAGGTTCCAGAAGCCAGGCCGGCACCGCGTATCGTCCTGCTTTGAGTCCAAGACGTCTCAACAGGTTGACCATTCCTCCTGCCAGGCCCCCGAGCACGAGTTTGCCCGGGCCGCCTGAATGTCGTCTGGGGACCTTCCCATGCACCATTCCGCGTTTTGCACGACTCTGAATCGTCTGCCGTATCCAGCCCTTTTGTTCGTCTTACTCGGCTGCACGCAGGCCGGATTTGCCCAACAGCGGCCGGTTGCCGCCGCGCTGCCGATCGGCGCGGCGCCGCCGGCGGTCCAAGATTCGCGGCCGGATGTGGAGCCGCGCGTGTTTTGGCGTCCGCAACGCGCCCCCGCCGCATTCACGGCGCAATTGCAACCGGCCGACGGCGCCGCGCCCAATGCGAATGCTTCGCCGCCGGCGCAACCGCCTTCTGTGCAATCGACGGCTCCGCAAACGACGGTCGTAGCGCCTGCCGTCGATGCTTGCGAGTGCGACTATTGGATCGTCAGCAGCCGGCACTGCAACGGGCGACACGCGCCGTGCAACGCGGGGTGTTGCATGTCGTTCTTTCACCGCACATCCGAGCAGTGTCTTGTTCCGGAGCCCCGCGAAGCATTTCTGGCGTCGATCCGACCCGATCGCCCGGTCTGTTTTGTGGTGCATGGCAGCTACAACTGGTGGCGCGACGTGACGGCCGAAAGCCGGAGAATTCATCGCTGGATCAGGTCGGCCGCGCCCCACTTTCCGCTGCAAGTCGTCTTTTTCACCTGGCCCAGCGACGGCAACATGCCCTTCCTGTTTCCGGTGGATATTGCCATTCTCGGGCGGCGCAGCGCGGCGCATGGCATGTACCTGGCCAATCTCATGACGCAATTGCCCCCCGATCAACGCGTATCGATTCTGGGTCACAGCCACGGCGCTCGCGGCGCCGTGGCGGCCCTGCACGTGCTGGGCGGCGGGACGCTGGAACGCGGGCAGGCGCTGCCGGCGGGGTACTCGGTCCCCAGCCATTTGCGGGCCGTGCTCATCGCGGCGGCCATCGATCACGATTGGTTGAATCCCGGCGAGCGCTACGGCCAGGCACTTTGGGCCCCCGAGCGCGTGCTGCTTTTACGAAACTCGCGGGACGCGACGCTCGCGATCTATCCGCTGCGAAAAGGACTGGGAGAGCGGGCGCTGGGTCGAAATGGATTGGGAACCGACGATCGTTTCGCGCTCGGCGGATTGGGACCGAAAGTGGTCGAGCTCGATGCGCAGGAGTTCGCCACCTGGCATCATGCTTTTTCCGCCTACCACGAGCATCCCGAACTGGCCTCGGCCGTGATTCCCTACGTGTACTTTCAAGACGATGGCCAGTCGAGCATTGGGCCAGCGCTGCCGACATCGCCAACGGCGCCCTCGGGTACGACGCCGGCAACCGCGCCGGCGGCCTCGGCAAAACCCGCGGCCGCCCCGGCTGAACGGGAATCGTATTTTCCGGGGCGGCGAGCTTCTGAGAACCGATCCAAATCGCCCGCGAATGCCGAACCGCAGCACAATGCCGTCGATTTGCGGTTCGAGCCCTAGCCTCCCACCGGAACGGTCGGCGGTTGGTTCTCGCCCGTCCAGACCCAACCGTATTGTGTGTTGCTGGGGGCTGGGCGGCGGCGGAATTCGTTGCGGATTTGCGTGAGCTTGTCGGCCTTGATTCGCTTGAGCTCGGCCTGGATGTCGATGCCGAACAATTTCGCCGCGTTGAACCCCAGGATCTGGTTCTTGATCTCGTCGGTGAGCTGCGGGTAGCCAAACTTTTCGATGAGCTCGTCTTTCATCTTCAAGCGGCGCATGCGCTCGATCTGGCTCTGCGGACTGCCGTTCCAGATCGAATCGGTTCCCCACACGATGTGGTCGGCTCCGGCTGTTTGGATCATTTGACCCAGCATGTGCAGGCACATGTCGGGAGCGGCCGACGACGTCATGGCGAAGGTGCTGCCCAGCTCGAAATAGATGTTCTTGATCTGGGGGTTGCGCTTCAGGATGCGCAGGATGTCGCTGATCCAGGGGATTTCCTGCGGATCGTTTTTCTTGGGATCGGCGACGCGCTCGCCCGTTCCCTGCGCGATCCAGCCGAATCCGCGGAAGCCCGAGTGATACACGATAAAATTCAGCTCCGGCCAGTCTTTGGCCGCCTTTTCGAGGTCCAGCGGCGTACACGCCTTTTCGTTGAACGCGCCCAGCGGCAGTCCCTTGTGAACGCACAGGTTCTTAACGCCCAGCTTCTTCGTCTTTTCCCAGAACGGGTAAGCGACTTTTTCGTCGTCCATGAACCAGGCTTTTTCGCCCAGCTCGGCCCCCGTGTACATTTTCCAGGCGTCGATCTTCAGCTCTTTGACTTGCCGCTCCATTTCATCCAGCTCGCGCGCTCCCAAATTGGGGCGCAACAGCCCATGCGAAAGCACCCGCCGCGATCCGGCCAGCTCGTTGACGAATGTGCGCGTGGCCACCATCTGGTCGGGGGGCAGCGGATTTTTGTCCCAGGTGCGGCTGGGGACGCCGCTGATGATCGCCATCACCGTGTCGCTGTCGCCGAAAACTTCCTTCACGTAATGGGCACGGTTGAGCTGTTCGAGCGCATCCTGGCCCGAGCGCGCTTTGGGGCGCAGCCGCGTGAAAAAACTGCTCACGACCCTGCCGTCCGGCGTCTGATCGTACCACTGCTGGCCGATGTCGACGTGATGGGTTTGCACATCGAACACGAACTGGTTCTTGGGCCATTTTTCTTCGAAGGCATGCTGCTCGTCGGCTTCGGCTGCCGAAACCTCGTAGCAGGGACCGAAAACGTCGTTGAGCGCCAAGAGCGCCGCGGCCATGCCGCTTCCCGTGCGAAGAAAAGTGCGGCGATCGAGCCCCTGCCGGCGCGCGGCCCGCTCGCTGATCTCGGCCAGCCGCTCTTCGTAGGCCTTCTGCTCGCGCGTCTGGGCCGGAGGCACGAACTCTTCGTTCGAGACGATGCGCGTCGGGATCGGCGCGGCAGCCGGATTGTCGGCGTCGAGATCACATTGTCGAATCCACATGGTGTTGTCTCCACGTCACTGAGATGAGATCGCCGTTCGATCGGGCAGTGTCGCACACGGCGGCGCAATCGACAACCGAGCCGGGGCCGCGGCGATTGTGGCTTCCACGCGGCCCCGTTAGAATCCACCGCCGTCACGATTGAACGCCGGGGAGCAATTCAAGAAATGGATTTCATCGAAGATTTCGCCGCCGACGCCGAGTTTCAAAAGCTGCTGGGGCGCCAGGAAGACTCGGTGAACCTCGCGGCCGCGGCGCTGGAGCTGGCTCGCGACGCGTATCCCGAATTGCCGTTCGAGCCGGTCTTTCGCTGGATCGATGACCGCGCGGCCGAGCTGCGAGGGCCTGTGGCCCTGGCATCCTCCGATGAATTGCTGCTCGGTGAACTGTCGGAATGTCTGGCAGGGCGGCACGGGATCGTCGGCACTCGCGAGATTTTCGAAACGGCCGACGGCAGCTTCCTCAACCGCGTCATCGAGCAGAAGACGGGCATTCCGATCAGCCTTTCGGTTTTGTACATGGCCGTGGCCGAGCGCACGGGGGTGCCTCTCAGCGGAGTTGCGGCTCCCGGCCATTTTTTGACCCGCTATGAAACATTCGACTCGCCGCTCTTCGTTGATGCATTCGGCGGAGGGAAGATTCTGGCTTATGGCGACTGCGTATCGCTGTTGGAAAAAACGCAAGGAGTGGACCGCGAACAGGCCCGTGCGGCGCTGGAGCCGGTTGGCCCGCGTCTGATCATTATCCGTATGCTCAATAATTTGAAAACGCTTTACGCCAAGCAGAGAGACTGGCAATCGTGCTGGAAGGTGCAGCACCGATTGCTGGCTTTGCATCCTGCCACCTATGGGGAGCGGCGGGATTGGGCCGTAATTTCCGTTCAAGCCGGCCGCGCGGGGCCCGCCCTGGAAATGATCGATTCGTGCTTGGCGACCTGTCCACCGGAAGAAAAAACGTTTCTGGAGAAACAGCGCACCGAGGCCCTCGGCAAGCTGGCCAAGTGGAATTAGCCGCTCGTTTGGACAATTTCCCGGGCCAATCGCTCGAT
>DATGKC010000055.1:0-4088 GCA_035294845.1 Planctomycetaceae bacterium
CGTCGCGACAAAGGGGCTGAGCCATCAGCCCGCGCAAATAGCGATTTTCTTCCCAAACGAGCCGCGCGTCGCCGGCCGTTTTTCCCAGACGAATGGCTTTCGAGCCGGCCCAATAACCGCTTACAAATACCGTGTCCTGGTGAAAGATCGGCGTGGCGATCGAAACCCCCAGTTGCACCTCATAGGCGACGCTCCAGTTGATCTTCCCGGACCGTGGATCGATCCCGAGCACGTGCTCCGGCGTCCAGGCGATCAACTGCGGACCTGACGCCGACTCGACGATGATCGGCGTGGCATAGCCCGCCGGGTCGCTCGAGCTTCGCCAGATCTCTTTTCCATCGGTTCGATCGAAAGCCATTAGAGAGCCGTTTGCGGCGCCGGCATGGACGATCACCCGATCTTCCCAGACGACCGGGGAAGCAGCCAAGCCCCACGTGGGGAGCTTGGCGCCGAACTCGGCGACGCAGTCCTTTTCCCAGCAGCAATCTCCGCTTATGGCATCGAGGCATCGGACGTGCCCGACTGCGCCCAGAGTGTAAACCCGGCCTCCGAAGACCGTCGGCGTGACCCGCGGACCGTTGCCATAGTCGAGCTTGCCGTAGGTCACCGGGTATTCGTGCGACCAGATCGGCTTTCCGGAAGCAGCGTCGAAACACAGGACGCGCTCGACTTCACGCGGCTCATGCTGACGGTCCATGACGAAGGCGCGTCCATCCGAAACGGAAACACCGCCAAATCCACCGCCGATCGGTTGCCTCCAGGCGACCGGCAATTTGTCTTGTGACCATACGGCCGGGAGCTTCGGCCCCTGCCACGATCCGTCGCCGCGCGGTCCGCCCCAACGCGGCCAGTCTTCGCCGCGGGCTGGAGATCGAATCGAAACGCAGACCAGTAACAAGACGAAGAGACCAGCGCCGCGAATCGGCGAGATCACTGGTTGCGCCGCGTCGCTTCGTGCAGTTTGCATGAGTTCATGACAAAATGGGATTCTTGGAAACGGAACGCTGATTGTAGCCGGGCGCAAGCGGGAATCCAGCCGATGACCCTGGAGCGACGCACGGGCGAGGCGTATACTCGCACGCGCCGATCAAGGTCTTTGTCGCAGACTTTTTCTGCGGATCCTTCACAGCTTACGCCTCGCGCTGCCATGCCCAATCAAAACTGGATTCTCACCGATGTGGCGAACCGCGTCTGGCACGACAGCTTCAGGCTGGCTCAGGACGACGTCAAACTGGCGGGGTCCGACGGCTGGTCCGTAAATAAGTTCACGTTCCGCGGCGGCGTTTCGGAAGGGGTCGATGTCGTCGAGCTGAATAACGGCAAGCTCTCGGTTTCGATCGTGCCGACGCGAGGCATGGGACTGTGGCGCGGCGCCTGCGACGGGCTGGACTTGGGATGGAAATCGCCGGTCGCGCTGCCGGTCAATCCTGCGTTCATGAATCTCGTCGAACGCGACGGAATCGCGTTTTTGGCGGGCTTCAACGAATGGCTGTGCCGCTGTGGATTGGACGTCAACGGTCCGCCGGGAAGCGAAGGGACGCTGCACGGCCGGATCGCCAATATTCCTGCACACTATGTCGATGTGTCGATTTCAACCGACGGTCCTGGAACGATCTGGGTTTCCGGGCTGGTTGATGAAACGATGATGTTTGGGCCGTGCCTGCGCTTGAAATCAACCGTCCAGACGGTCGCCGGATCGCAGCGGCTCACCGTCATCGACGAAATCACCAACCTGGCCGGCGTGCCGGGCGAGCTCGAGCTGCTTTATCACACCAACATGGGCCGGCCACTTCTCGAAAACGGCGCGAAGTTCGTTGCTCCGATCGTCGCGGTAGTTCCCCGCGACCGGGTGGCGGCGGACGGAATCGACACGTTCGACACTTACGGCGCTCCTCAGGCCGGATTTGCCGAGCAAGTCTGGTATCTCGACCTGGCCTCAGACAAAAATGGGCGCACGCAGACGCTGTTGCGAAATGCGCACGGTGATAAGGGCGTGAGCATAAGTTATGACAAGCGCCAACTTCCTTGTTTTTCGCTGTGGAAGAACACTCAGTCCGAAGCGGATGGCTATGTGACGGGCCTGGAGCCGGCGACGAATTTTCCCAATCTCAAGGGCTTCGAACGCAAGCAGGGGCGAGTGATTTCCCTGCCGCCGGGGGGAAAGCACACGACGCGCCTTGACATCGACGTGCATGCGACGCCAGAGGGTGTGCTGGCGGTCGAGACGGAGATCGCCGCGCTGCAACAAGGCCACGAACCGCGCATATACCGGCAGCCGCAGTCAAAATGGTCGCCATTTGAATGAGCCGATTCGCGTTGCTGATTCCTTCTGGCGGTTCGGCGGCGGTTTTTGCTATACTTCGGCGTCCGCATTCGGGCAGAAATGGAGACCCGCCGGGCCTCTCTCGAACGCGGCGCACCTCTTTTCAGCGACAGGCAGTAATCGAGTATGGTGGATCGCAATCTCATTCGTGAATTCAGCGTGGACGACGACGAGCTCGAGGCGACGTTCGCCTCGATCGCGGCCGAAACCGAAGAAAGCGGCGGCCTCGATTCGCTCTATGAAGAAACATCGAAGTCCTTTGAAACGGGCAACATTCTCACCGGAGTCGTGCTCCGCCGCGAAGGCGACGACGTCCTTTTGGATGTCGGCTGCAAAAGCGAAGGAATGGTGCCCTTCAGCGAATGGGAACCTGAAGACGAGCCTCCGCATCCTGGTCAGAAAATCGAAGTGCTATTGGAGGAATTCGACGACGCTCAAGGGGTGATTCTTCTGTCCCGCCGCAAGGCCAAGCGCATCCGCGACTGGGAACAGATCATCTCGACTCACAAGGAAGGCGACATCGTCTCAGGTCTCGTGCAGCGCAAGATCAAGGGGGGCCTCTTGGTCGATATCGGCGTCAACGTCTTCCTGCCGGCCAGCCAGGTCGATATTCGCCGGCCTGCCGACATCGGCGATTACATCGGCAAAACGGTCGAGTGCGTGATCCTCAAGATCGACGAGGCCCGCCGCAACATCGTCGTCTCCCGCCGCAAGCTGATCGAAGACCAACGCGAGAAGCTCAAGAAATCGCTGTTGGCCGAGCTCAAAGTGGGGGAGCTGCGCAAGGGCATCGTCAAGAACATCGCCGATTTCGGCGCGTTCGTCGATCTGGGGGGCATCGACGGGCTGTTGCACATCACCGACATGAGCTACGGCCGCATCAATCATCCCTCGGAACTGGTCAAAATCGACGACGAGATCGAAGTCATGATCCTCTCGGTCGATCTCGAAAAAGAGAAGATCGCCCTGGGCCTCAAGCAGAAGCAGCCCAGCCCCTGGGACATGGTCGAATCGAAGTATCCCGTGGGGACGCGCGTGCACGGCGAAGTCGTCAATGTGATGACCTACGGCGCATTCGTGCGGCTCGAACAGGGCATCGAAGGCCTCGTGCACATCAGCGAAATGTCGTGGACCAAGCGGGTCAACCACCCCAGCGAGCTCGTGCAGATCGGCGACCAGGTTGATGTCGTCGTGCTGGGAATCAACAAGGAAAAGCAGGAAATCTCGCTGGGCATGAAGCAGACGACGCCCAATCCCTGGGATCAGGTGGCCCAGCGGTATCCCGTCGGCGCCGAGATCGAAGGCACGGTTCGCAATCTCACCAACTACGGTGCCTTCATCGAAATCGAAGAGGGAATCGACGGCCTCTTGCACGTGAGCGACATGTCTTGGACCCGCAAGATTTCGCACGCCAGCGAAATGCTGCAAAAGGGCGACCCGGTTCGCTGCCAGGTATTGTCGGTCGATCAGCAGCGCAAGCGCATCGCGCTGGGGCTCAAACAGCTTCAGCAAGATCCGTGGGCCGAGGAGATTCCCAACAAGTATCATCCCGGCAAGGTCGTCACCGGCACGGTGACCAAGCTCACGAATTTCGGCGTTTTCGTGCAGCTCGAAGCCAATCTCGAAGGGCTTTTGCACATTTCGGAATTGGCCGAGCATAAAGTTGAAAATCCCGAGCAGATCGTCAAGGTGGGCGACGAGATCGAAGTGCGGATTCTGCGGGTTGACACGTCCGACCGCAAAATCGGCTTGAGCCGCAAATTGA
>DATGKC010000056.1:0-3688 GCA_035294845.1 Planctomycetaceae bacterium
CGCCCAATTCATCGAGCCGGCGGTACTTTCCCCGGCACAAGACGCGCACGCGATCGCCGCGGGAAACAAGCTGCTCGACGATGTAAAGCCCCAAAAATCCGCCGCCGCCGGTGACGAGAGCCGTCATGAGTGCCGCCTCGCCCACGCGGCAAGCTGCTCGCGGTCGATTTTCGTATTGTGCCTTACATCGACCGGCAATGATCGGGGATAGATCAGAAATCGCTCGATGCGCCGCGTGTTGACATGCGTTTGCGCCAGGTCGCGCAGCTCCGCAATCACGCGGCGGGAGCTGGTTCCCGATTCGAGCTCGACGACGATGCACGGCGTCTGCCGGGGCCTTGCGCCCAGGCCAACCAAGGCGCACCGCGCGAGCGCCGGGTGAGAGTTGAAAATGGGCTCGACGCAATCGGTGAACATTCGCCCCTCGAGCGTTTCTACGACGTGGCCTTTGCGCCCGCAGAACCACAACTCGCCAGATTCGTCAAGATAGCCCACGTCGCCCATGCGGTGCCAGAATCGCTCGCCGTCGGAAATTTTTGCGGCGGCCGTCGCCTCGGGCCGGCGGAAATACTCGCGCGTCACGACCGCTCCCTGCACGATGATCTCGCCGATTTCACCGGCAGGCAACTCTCGGGCCTGGGCCAGCGATGGAATCGGCCCGTCGATCATCTCGATGATCTTAAGGCGCATCCCCGGAATGGGGCGCCCCACGCAGGTGCCGGCCCCCTCGCGCGTCCTTGCGGCAGTTCGCGTGAGCACGTCGGTCGCAGTGATGGAAGCCACAGGCAGCGCTTCGGTGGCGCCATACGGAGTGTGCATTTCCGATCCGGCGGCGACGAGCGTCCGTTTCATGCGGGCCAGCACATCGATGGGGACCGGAGCGCCGGCAGAAAAGATCCTTTGCAGCGTCGGAAATTTGATGTCCCGCGCCTCGCAATACCGGCCGACGCGGTTCCAGATCGCCGGCGAGCCGAATGCCTGAGTGACTTTGTGGCTGTGAATCGCCGCCACGATCTTTGCGGGGTCGACGCGTGCGGGGTGCGCAGGGTCCATTTGCGGAATCACCGTCGTCACACCCATCGCCGAATTGAAAAGGGCAAATAGCGGCAAGCCGGGGAGATCGATTCCGCCGGGCTCGACGTTGAAAAAATCGCGGAGCGCCTCGACCTGTGCAGCAAACATGCCATGCTCATAAACGACCCCTTTGGAGGGCCCTGTGCTGCCACTCGTGAAGATGATCGCCGCAGGGTCGGTTTGGCCGGTTTCGACGAGCGGAAACGGTCCGCGGCGGCCGCCGGCTTGGCCCCGGCCGGCCGCCAGCAAGAAATCATACGTCGCCCCTTTCCAGAACCAGCGCCTGCCGACGGTCACGTTGAGCCGGGCACTTCGAAACCTCCTCAGCGACATAATCCGCAGCGCGTGGACGGGTGGAATTGCGATAAAACCTTCGGGTTCCACTTCGTCCAGACAGCGAAAGACGCGGCGTGGACCCATTCCCGGATCGATCAGCACGACGACGGCTCCCGCCTTGAAGAGAGCGAACGTCAGGGCAATGAATTCGACGCCCGGGCGAACCATCAGCACCAGACGCTGTCCTTTTTCAACTCCCAAATCGGCCAGTCCGTGGGCGAGAAGATCGCTCTCGCGGTCGAGCTCGTCGAAGCTGAAGGAAGAATCGGCCGGACGCCCAAAGCGATCGCGCCCGCCCGGGCAGACGATGGCCGACTGCGAAGGAAACCGCCGGGCCGTCTCGCGCAGAGTCGAGGCAATGTTCAAGACTTCCGGTTGAGACATTTTTAGCAGCAGCGGAATGTTGAATGATCCGCCCTAGCGGGACTTTTTCGAAGCTGCCATGTAAAGCGCCTTGAGATAGGGAATGGGCTCGGTCCCCAGGGCCTTGAGAATCGTCCCGCCGGCCGTGAAGCAGTGCGTGACCCACGATTCGTCTCCGTACTTGTGCAGGGCGGCCCCCCCTTCGCCCCCGCCGACGTAGACGAGCACGCCCGCCTCGGTCATGCGTTTGAGCTGATGCATGAATTTCCGCGTGGCGATCGAAAATTGATCTTCTTCGAACTTGCCGAAGACGCCGTTATGGAAGGCGACCGCAGGTCCCTTTCCCGCGGCCATTTTTTTCTGATGGTGCTGAATGAATTCGTCGACCTTTTTGACATAAAGCGCGATCGTCTTCGGTCCCACGTCGAATTGAGCGCCGTCCGGCGGAATCGTTTCGCTGGGCTTGCCGTCGCCCAGAATGAAATCGACAGGCAGCACGAATTCAATCGCGTTCTCTTTCGCGCCCGTGAGCATGCTTCTGGCCTGTTCGATTCGCTCCGCGGGAATGTAAATCTTGCTCTCCTTTTGCGAACCGGCTACGCCCATCTCAAACGGCTTGCCCGCCAGGTCGGCATCGGCCTTTTTCAGCGCCAGGGCCAAAAGCCCCGCGGCGATCACGACGCGAACCTTTCCGCGGTTCAGAATCGCCTGGAGATCATCGAGTTTTTCGAGCTTCATGCCGCTGAAGATCACCAGTTCCGCGAGCCGCGTTTTCTGCAAGTGCGTCCTCAGCTCGCCATCAATGTATTTCCCCAGGGCATTGCGATCGGTCGCCGCCGGAACGACAGTCGACGACAGATCGCGGTTCGAGGCGGCAAACGCCTCGTTGACGTGCACGCGGGCGATCTTCTCGCACAAACCATTGGCGTAATTTGCCAGCTTGGGCGCGAGTCCCGCAAGATCCGCTGGTTTCGCCTTCCAAAGCGCTTGCTCTAATTTGTACTGGCGCGTGTTTTCGAGCATCACGATCGAGCCGGCGCCCAGTTTGGCGACTGCCGCACCGGCCGAATCGAGAATTTCTCCCGTTGCATCGTTCATCCAGTCTCCGATCACCAGCAGTTGGCCGCATTCAAGGCCCGCGCCGGCAAGAAGGTTCTTCAGATACTGGGCCACGGGTTCCAGCGACAATTTCGGGTCGCGGCCGCGGTGACCGTACACGATCTGAATCCATCCTCGCTCCACCCCGAACTTCAACGTATCGATCAAAGACCGAAGCCTGGAATCGTCATCCGGCTGTCCATCGTCATCGAAGACCACGTCGGTGTCCCCGCGCACGAGAATTTTCGTTCCTGCGGGAAGATCGGTCAGTGAATCGAGTGTGGGGATTTTGGCGAGGCACTCTTCAAGTGAGGGGAAATTCGGCGACTTGGCGATCAGCTCGGCGCACCACTCTTGCATCTGTGCGGCGGAAACGGACATGATTTCACCTCGATATCCACTCAATTTCACGACGAAATCCGCCAGCGGCGGCCTGCGGCCAAGTCTGAAACCCGCCGTCCTGATTGTCAAGGCGGCGCCCGGCCCTTGCATCCGGTCCCATCTTGACCCAACAGCCCTCCCTGCGTAACATTCCGCGCTCTTGGGCCGTGGGGGATGTGTCCACCAACCGACCGCTGACGGTCGAAACCGGACGTCATCATGAAACGAAAACACGCGGCCGTCGGCATCGGAGTCTTCTTCGTGCTCGTGTTGCTGGCCGGCGGGCTCGCGCTGTCGCTGAGATACCGGCCGGCGTTCTATCAAGTCGCCCTCGCCGACCAGACCCCGATCGAAGTCCGCCGCCAGCACGCCGACACGTTTGTTCGCACTGCCTTGCAACTGGTCGATGGGATCCAACACGAAGATCGCTGGTCGA
>DATGKC010000057.1:0-5938 GCA_035294845.1 Planctomycetaceae bacterium
CGGCCCGCAGGCTCATAGACGCGGTGCAACTGCGTCGTGTCGCCGAAGCGCGTGGCGATCAGCATTCCCTTGCCGTCGGGGGACCAGCCTCGAAAGGCCGCGCTCCGCACGTTCTGATATTGCCGCAGACGCTCGATCAAATCGGGCGCCACGGCGGGCACGTCTTGCGTCGTGACGGCCGGCGGGCGGAAGGGGTCGTCCTTTTCGGCTGCCGCGAGCGGGCTTGTCGCCGCCAGAAGCAGCGCCAGGCTGCACAGACTTGCCAACCGAAGAAAGTTTACGAGCTTCATGGCAGCGCTCCGTTGGGAAAGTCTCAGGCCGACAGAGGCCGTGAGAATACCGCGCGGCGTCGCGAAAATGAATGGAGTGGGGCGCCACATAACAAGTTGTGGCCGGTCTCCCGACCGAGCCACACGCCGCCGACCGCAGGTCTCCTCAAACGTCGCTAAAGCCGCAACCAGCAGCCATCGGGGCGTCATCACGCTCGGGAGACCTTCGGTCGCGGCCTCGGCGGGGTCAGGAGACCCGCGCCGAACAAGGGACCCGCGCCGAACAAGGGACCCGCGCCGAACACGTGTTGTGGCCGGTCTCCGCCCAAGTTGTGGCCGGTCTCCGACCGAGCCACACGCCGCTGACCGCAGGTCTCCTCGAACGTCGCTAAAGCCGCAACCAGCAACCATTGGCGCGTCATCCCATCACCAAACGATCGGCGCCAGTGGGATTTCGCAGGGCAATTCTCCATCGGACAACAGGTAGCCCGCGGATGAGTAGCGCCAGTACTCCGGCCGGAGAACAAGCCCCTTGCGACATGGATTCGCGTGGAGATAATCGAGCTTCTGCTGCCAAAACGGCTCGCTTGTGATCGCTTCCGGATGGCGACTTGACTGCCAAAGTCTGCGCTCACGGTCATCTCCAGCGGCCTCGCGCAGCACGGCGCAAATACAGCCCGGTGAGTGAGCGTCACAGTAATCCGCGAGACTGCGGCCCGTAAACTTTCGAAAATCTGTTAAGGCCGCGGAAAGCCGAGCGGAGTCGAAATCCGCGTCGAATGCGATCATGTGGATATGCGTGGGCATGATGACGTAGGCATTGACGCGCAAGCCTTTGTGCTCGTGGCAGTATTTCAAACTGCCCGCGACGATGCGACACGGTTCGTCGCTGACGAAGATCGGCAGCCAATCCACGATGCTGAACGTCACGAAGTAAACCGAAGCGCCTTCAGAAATCCGGTAGCGTTCCATTTCGAGTCCTTCTAGAACTAAGGAATTCTGCGAACAATCATAGGTTGGCCGTTCGATCGCGGGAAATGTTCGTTCGGGCGTCATCACGCTCGGGAGACCTTCGGTCACTGCCTCGGCGGGGTCAGGAGACCCGCGCCGAACA
This sequence comes from Planctomycetaceae bacterium, assembly GCA_035294845.1. Taxonomy (GTDB): domain Bacteria; phylum Planctomycetota; class Planctomycetia; order Planctomycetales; family Planctomycetaceae; genus JACQFH01. Next base: position 1,384 of record DATGKC010000057.1, read on the forward strand.
AGGCCGAACAACAGCAAGGCCCCGCGCGTGGGAACGTCCGGCGATTTGACCTACAATCAAACCATGAACGGGTCGCCGCTCGCTGTTCGAAAATTGATCGTGGGAATCATCGCGCTGGGCTGCCTGGCGACTGCGGCCAGCCTATTGATTTTGAAGTCTGACGGCATCACGAACCCGGCGACATCGGTGACGATGCGGCTGGGCATCATGCTGGGGGCGCTGTGGCTGGCCTTGCCCAACCGAGACAAGGATATCGCCTGGCAGAAGGCGCTGGTCGTCGTGATCCCTGTCATCGCCGTGCTGGCGTTCGTGCGCAACTGGCGAATCTTGCTGTTTTTGCTCCCGGCGGCGATCGTCGTGGGCATCGCCGTCGCCTTTCTTCGCCCAAAATCGAGAAAGCGCCCGCCGCGGCAATGACCGTCGCCGGCGCTCGACCTTAATCTTCAATTTTCATTTTTCATTTTTCAATTTTCATTTTTCAATGGCTGATTTGCCATTCGTCGGCCCGCAACCCACGGGCTGACGCCCGCGGCTCGCCTGTTCAATTCGCGATTCGCAATTTCCTGCGCGGATGGGCGTCTTGCGGAAGCCGCCATGACAGCCAACGCGCAGCACGACGGTCAAATCGCGCAGGCTGAAGTCTGAACTCCAGCGGCTGAATTCCAGCGGCTCAATCCAATCTACTGTGCTTCGCCTGGCCGCCGATCGTTGGTCACGACGCGCGTGCTTCCCGGCTTGTCGGCCGACTCGCGGTTGACCGGCGAGCCGCCGCCGGACGCGCTATTCTTCTCAGCCGATGCGCTGGGAACCTGTCCAAGACCCTCGTTGCGGGCTTCGGAAGCGCGACTGCGCTCGATGCGCTCAAGCCAGCGCTTTTTGGCCGAGGTGTGCACCTGCGCGCTCAGCTCCAGGACCTGCTCTTTTCGAATGTCGTCCACGCCGTCCATTCTTTCGGTGATTCGTTCGACCCAATCGGGCCGGCGCACCATAGCCGATGACATCATCTTCAGAAACAGGCTGATCTCGGTGAACGTGCGGTCGGTCATGGCGACCGTCAGCGGCGAGAAGATGCGTGCCACCACGTCGATCGTCTGCGAGGGAAACGACACGAACAGATCGGCGCTGTGCGTGACCAGGACGTTGCCCTCTGCGTCGCGGCCGAAGCTCGTCTGCAAAAGCAGCAGCGATTTGGCTTCGATCGACTTTGAGAACAACGGACTCTTGTACATGCCGTCGCAGAAGACGAGATTGCCTTCCGGCCCCAGGTGCAATACCTCGAGCGTGCCGACAGAGCCGTCGCCCGTATCGGCCTCATAGTCATAGCGGCCCGTCTGCCACATCTGCAGCTTCGAGATATTCATCGCCCGCCAAATGCTGACGGCCGTGTCGGGATGAGCCAGGAAATAATTGTAGACGTCCGGCTCGACGGCGAATGTGACTTTCGGAAGCCGGCGGTAAAAACTCACCGACTTAAGAAGCGACTGCACTCTTTGGCGATTTTCCGCCGAAAGGTGGTCGAGTGGCATCGCCCCGATCGCCGTCTTGCGCACGGACGAAGATGAAGTTCCCTTCGCGTCGACCTGGGGAAGCGTGTGCGTTGCGGCAGCGGGTGTGGAGTGCCGTCCCAGGATCTTCGCACCGACTTGCAGGATTTCACTCAATCCGGTGCGCGTCTGTGCATCGTCGCCAGGTTTTTCGGTTCGATCCGAGGCGCTGGCGGGATCGGCGCGCAATGAGACGCCGGCGGCTAAAAATAGTGTCGATGTGCAACAGACGACAACAGCAAACAGTCGAGTCATCCGATGCATTATCTTGTGCAGCATGCCGATCGTCTCCGCCGTGGGCGTCAGTACCTGACTTCATCGGCAATTCCGGAAATCAGCCAGCAACCGAACTCTTCCGGCGGTGCCGAATCTCCCGTTTTTTCCGGTCGCGTGTCAAAATGCGGAGACTGGAGGATATAGTGTGCGAACAAAAAGGGCCCAGTAATTTATGGCCGAGAATTGGAACTTCTACCTGACCAATGTGGACGGCCATCCCGCCTCGATTTTTGTCGATCTGGGAATGGCCGACGCGGCGCCGGACGCTCTCCGCCCGTGGGTGTTGCGCGTTGCCGTTAAAATGCAATCGGCCCGCGAAGATGGATTGAGCGATAGCGAAGAAGCCGAAACGCTCGATGCCATCGAAGATGCGCTTTTCGCCAGCGTCGGCCGCGGACTATCGGCCCGATACGTCGGCCGGATCACCACGCAAGGCCATCGCGACCACTTTTACTACGGAAAGTCGTCGAATGGATTCTCGGTCGCCGTCGAAAAAGCGCTGACCACGTTCCCACAATACAAGTTTGCCCTGGCCGATCAGAGCGACGCCGATTGGGACGTCTTTTTCGATTTGCTCTATCCCGGCGCTCTCGACATGCAGTCGATCAAGAACCGCCAGGTGATCGAACAGCTTACTTCCAACGGCGACGACTTATCGCAGCCGCGCGAGGTCGACCATTGGCTGTATTTTCCTTCCGAACACAGCCGCGAGCAATTCACCCGCCAGATCGAAAACGAAGGCTTTCGCGTCGAAACGCTCGCCAATAACGAGCCCGATGCCGAGTTTGGTTTCGGGCTGCATTTGGCGCGGCATGACCGGGTCGATCTGGAGTCGATCGATGCGCTGGCGTGCGATCTGCTCTTAAGGGCCGAATCCTGCGGCGGCGAATACGACGGTTGGGGCTGCCCGGTCGTTCGTGGCGAATAGCGCGGCGACGTGCACAAAGAAATGCGACGATCGACCGATTGCACGCCAAAGGGAAATTGAAATTTGGCCATTGAAAATTGAAGATTGCAAATTGGTCGAATCGGGAAGGGCCGTCCGCACTTGCCCGGCACCCGATTTCCCGCGCATAAACGGCGTTCGGGCAGCGCGATCCGACCCGGCCCGAAAGGCCGAAAGAAGCCAGACCAGGGCAGCGCCAGGCAACGCCCTGGGACAACCGTCCAAGACATTCGGCGTCACCCTGAAGGTGGCAAAACGAGGAACGAGTCGTCATTCACAACATGCCGATTTTAGCGAAAGCCGGCAATGCGTGGGGGAATCGGATGAAATCTTGCGGGCGGCGACTGTTATATCACGGCGCGAACCCCGCCTAAGAGACCAGTCAGACGTTCATTCAAGCGTAGCAGAACTCACCGGAGTTCCGAACCAGCCAATCAACCGTAGCGGAAGTCGCCAGACTTCCGAACCAACCATTCAACCGCAGCCGGAACTCACCAGAATTCCGAACGTCCTCAATTCTCGCCACTGAAGATTCTTTTAAGGGCCGCGTCCATGCAACCGGTTGTCGTCGAAAAACCGTACCGATTTCATCCCCCCTATCTCGGCAGGTTTTGGCCCTGGTTCATGCAGCGGATCACGCGGCGGAAGCTGCGCAACGATTTCGGTGTGGTCGATGTCGAATGCCGCGGCGTCGATCGGCTCAAGACGTCGCTGGCGGCCGGGCATGGCATATTGCTCGCCCTCAACCATTGCCGTCCCTGCGATCCCTTGGTGGTCAACGAGGCCTGCCGCCACGCGGCGACGATTCCGCTGGTGATGGCAAGCTGGCACCTGTTTGCTCCCGGAGGCTTCAAGGCGTTTCTTTTGCGGCGCGCAGGGGCCTTCAGCGTGTATCGCGAGGGAATGGACCGGCAGGCCCTCGCCGCCGCCGTTGACATACTCAATCAGGCGCGGCGGCCGCTGCTCATTTTTCCCGAAGGGGTCATCAGCCGGCACAACGATCGGCTGAACTCGATGATGGATGGAACGAGCTTCGTCGCCCGCTCGGCAGCGAAGAAACGAGCCGAGCAAAACCCCGCAGGACAAGTCGTCGTGCATCCTGTTGCGTTGCGGTACCACTTTCGGGGCAACCTCGAACAGTCTCTGCATCCGGTGCTCGACGAGATCGAACGCCGATTCTGCTGGCGTCCTAAGCGCGAGCTCGATTTGTTCGAGCGCATCTATCGCGTGGGCGAATCGCTGATGTGCCTCAAAGAAATCGAATACCTCGGCCAGCCTCAACAGGGAGCGATCCCCGAACGGCTGACGCGGCTCATCGACCACCTGCTTATGCCTCTTGAAACGGAATGGCTCAAAGGGCAGCGCGAGGCGACGACGGTGAGCCGGGTCAAGAGGCTCCGTATGGCCATCTTGCCCGAGATGATTCGCGGAGAGGTTTCCGACGCCGAGCGCGACCGACGTTGGAGACAGTTGGGCGACATGTACCTGGCGCAGCAGCTTTCGTGTTATCCCCCCGATTACATCAAGTCGAACCCGACTCCCGAACGGCTGCTGGAAACGGTCGAGCGCTTCGAAGAAGACACCACCGACTCGGCTCGCGTGCACGGGCCGATGGCGGCCACGGTCGAAATCGGCGAGGCGATTCCCGTGGCGGCAACCCGAGACCGCGGCGGACTCGATGACACGCTAATCCAGACGCTCGAACAACGGCTGCAGCAAATGTTGGGGATTTCATCGTGAATCACATCGAATCGCGTGACCTAACCGTCTCGCCGGCCGCACCGCCGCC
>DATGKC010000058.1:0-2213 GCA_035294845.1 Planctomycetaceae bacterium
CGTAGGTATTCGTGCAACCGCCAAATCCCTCTTCGTCCATCCTGGCGACCATGGCGCGGACGCGGCTTGATCTCTCAGTGCGGCCCTGCGGCAAGGGGCAAATTGAGAAACTTTTGCGCCCACAAACAGCATCGCCGAAGCATTCTTGCAGGCCGCGACGCAGGCCCCGCAGCCGATGCAGGCAGCCGAGTCGAGGGCCTTGTCGGCCTCGACCTTGGGAACAAGGACGGCGTTGCCGTCGGGCGCATTCCCGGTGTTCACAGAAATATAGCCGCCGGCCGCGACGATTCGGTCGAAGGCCGAGCGATCGACCACAAGATCGCGCAGCACAGGAAATGATCTGGCCCGCCAGGGCTCGATCACGATCACGTCTCCCGACTTAAATCGCCGCATATGCAACTGGCAGGTCGTCGTCTCGCGGTCGGGACCGTGCGCCTGGCCGTTGATCATGAGGCCGCACATGCCGCAAATTCCCTCGCGGCAATCGTGATCGAACGCAATCGGCTCTTCGCCTTTTGCAATCAGGTCTTCATTCAAGACATCGAGCATCTCGAGAAACGACATGTCGCGGGAGATGTCATAGACCTTATAAGTTTTGAATTCCCCGTCGGCGGCGGGCGAGGCCTGCCGCCAGATTTTGAGCGTGAGGTTCAAATTCTCGCTCATTATTTGTAGCTCCTCTGGCTGAGGTGCACTTCTTTGAATTCGAGCGGCTCGATATGGCGCGCCGGCGGCTTTTCAACGCCCGAATACTCCCAGGCGGCGACGTGACAAAACCCTTCATCGTCGCGGAGCGTGTCATTGTCTTTGGTTTGATATTCTTCGCGGAAATGGCCGCCGCACGACTCATTTCGCGTCAATGCATCCAGGGCCAGGACCTCGCCGAATTCCAGGAAATCGGCGACTCGGCCGGCGTGCTCCAGGTCCTGGTTGAGGCTGTTGCCCGTTCCCGGAAGGCGCAGATTCTTCCAGAACTCCTCGCGCAATAAGCCGATTTTGTGAATGGCCGTCTCCAGCCCCTTGGCCGATCGCGACATGCCGCAATAGTCCCAGAGAATCTTTCCCAGCTCGCGATGAAAACTGTCGACCGAGCGCTTGCCCCCCACGGCCAGCATGCGATCGATGCGGCTGCGGGTTTCTTCCTGGCAGCGGCGGAACTCGGGATGATCGGTGGTGACGGCTGGAAGCGTCTTCGCGGCCAGGTGATCGCCGAGGGTGTACGGCGCGATGAAGTAGCCGTCGGCAAGGCCCTGCATCAGCGCGCTTGCTCCCAGCCGGTTGGCCCCGTGATCCGAAAAATTCGCCTCGCCCAAAACAAATAATCCCGGAATCGTGCTCTGCAGGTAGTAATCGACCCACAATCCGCCCATCGTGTAGTGAATGGCCGGGTAGATGCGCATGGGCGTATGGTAGGGATCTTCGGCGGTGATCTTACGGTACATGTGAAACAGGTTGCCGTACTTTCCTCGGATCGCCGCCTCGCCGTCGCGCTGTATGGCGTCGTTGAAGTCGAGATACACCGCCTTCGCGCTCGACCCCACTCCAAAACCGGCGTCGCAACGTTCTTTGGCGGCGCGCGATGCCACGTCGCGCGGAACCATATTCCCATAGGCCGGATACCGGCGTTCCAGATAATAGTCCCGTTCGCTTTCGGGAATCTGATCGGGAGAGCGCTGATCTCCCGATTTCATGGGCACCCACACGCGGCCATCGTTCCGCAGGCTTTCGCTCATGAGAGTCAGCTTCGACTGGTACTCGCCCGTGACGGGAATGCACGTGGGGTGAATTTGCGTAAAGCACGGATTGGCAAAAAAAGCCCCGCGCTTGTAGCAGCGCCAGGCCGCCGTCACGTTGCACCCTTTGGCGTTGGTCGAAAGATAATAGGCGTTCCCGTACCCGCCAGTGCATAGGAGCACCGCGTGCGCAGCGTACGATTCGATCTGCCCGGTGACGAGGTTGCGGCAGATGATGCCCCGCGCGGCGCCCTCGACCACGACCAGGTCGAGCATCTCGCGCCGCGCGAACATCTGCACTTTCTTAAGATGCACCTGCCGCATCAGCGCCCCGTAGGCGCCCAAAAGAAGCTGCTGGCCCGTTTGCCCACGCGCGTAGAACGTGCGCGAAACGAGCACGCCGCCGAACGTCCGATTGGCCAACACACCGCCGTACTCGCGGGCAAACGGAACGCCCTGCGCGACGCATTGGTCGATGAT
>DATGKC010000059.1:0-5436 GCA_035294845.1 Planctomycetaceae bacterium
AACCTGGCTGCGGCTTCCGCCTGTGCCATGTTAAGTTCCCTTCGCGCGGCGCGAATCACAGCGCCGGGATTGGCCAAATGAAAAGTCTATGCAATACCGGTTCGCATTTCGATTGTCAAGCACTGCGGTGACGGCACGGAGAACGGGGTTGAGACCGGAGCCCAAATCGGGTATTCTGGATGCGTCGGGTCTTTCGCACGATCGGGCGATAACCGGCATCATGAGTGGAACCGTCCATTCTTGTTCGTGTCGAACGATCACGCCTGAGGACGCAGTGATGGCATCGTCTCGCGCTGATGAAGTGGCTGAAATCCTTTGGGAGCTGAAACGAGCGGGCAAAATTGCGACGTATACACATATTGCCCGCCGGGCCGGCTTTAGTGCGGGGAATGGCGGCAGGGCAATGGATTCCTGCCTGAAGGTCGTTCGTCGTGACTGGCCCCACCTTCAATGGTGGAGAGCCGTCAAAGACGACGGAACGCTTGAAAACGGCTCCGAACAGGAAAGCAAGCTCCGCGAGGCAGGTTATACGCTCGAACAGAGCGGAAAGCACTTTATGCTGGTCGGCATCGAGCAGCACTTGATGACCTGGCAGGAATCGGCGGCCGCCGCCCCCGAAGCCGGAAAATAGCTGCCTCCCGAATCCCTAAAACAGCCCGGCTGCCGACCGCAGCCGGGCTGCTTCATTTCCAGATATTTATTTGCATTCGAAGCAATTGCAGTGTAGAAAATACATGGCGGGCCGCGACTGTTTCGTGCCGGTTGACCGGAGAAAGAGACATGACGCATTTCGGCAGGCCGCACCGGCGAGGGTCGTTTCCGACGGCGGCTTTGGTTCGATGGCCGGTTCAGCTCGTTTTGGCGCTTGGCCTCTTGCTCGCGTGCGGATTTCTCTTAAGCGACCCGTCTCTTGGAAGCCAGGATTCGAAATCGCGGTCCAAATCGTCGAAATCCAAGCCATCTGCGAAAACGGACGAAGCTGATGAGCCTGGCGGCGACGATGAGTCGACAGCCGATGATGACCTCACCGCGCTCGTCGTTCCCTCAGCGCTCGGCAAAATCAAGTCGCCCGATCGTCTGAAGTTCGCGCAAGAGCTGCGCGGGCTTTTGATGGAAGGGAGCGAGCCGGCCGACGGTCCCGCAGCGGCCAAACGCCATTTCGAAGCCGCTCGGCGCATTTCGGCCGACGATCCCCGTGCTGCTTATGGCTACGGTGTGATTCTCTTGTCTCAGGCGAATCCGAAGGGGGCGCTGGAGCAATTTCGGGCGGCCGCGAAGTTGTGCAAAGCTCCGTATTTGCCGGCGCTCCAGGGAATCGCCTGGGTCGAGTTGCAGCGGAATGATTATGCCCGGGGACTGCCTGCCCTGCTCGACTTGGCCGGCAAAATCGAAGATTCCAGCGAGCCGTGGCCTACCGGTCACGATAAGCGACATACGGCCGAGTGGCTGGGGCGAATGATGGGATTTCTTGCCGGTCCTGGAAAAACTGTGCCAACCGCCGTCGATCACGCCGCCCAGATCGAGGCGATTGACTCGCAGATCGCCGGATTGCTCTCTGGCGAGAGGCTGGACGCGTTTGAACATGGTCGCCGCGGCGCCGCGCGGCGGCACGTCGAGCTCAAAGCGCTGGCCGCAAGGCCGGCGGCCGAGGTTCTCAGCGAGGCCCGGCAGAAACGCGACGAGATTCAGGCGGCGATCAAGGTGGCCGACGGCGAAATCAAGGAACTGGAAGAGGCCCTCCGCGAGATCAAAAGACCTCACGACAAGCAAATCGCCGATTTGAGCCATGAGATGCGCGAGGAGTCGGCCAAGACCAAAAAACTGTCTCGGGAGCTCGCCGACGCACAGGAGCAAGTCGAAGAGCTGGCCGTTCCTCGCCAATATCCACAGAAAAAGTCGGTCAGCCGGTATCGGGTGCCGACGGTCACACTGCGCAATGAAAATGCCCAAGAGCGCAAGGCCCGTGAGACGCAGCTTGCCAGCGCCAAGGAGAAACTGGCTCAAATTGAGGCCACAGTGCGCCAATCCAAAGAGCGCATCACCGAAGCGCGCAAACAGCGCGATGCGGCGCAGTTGGAATTCCGCAAGGCCTCTGCGGACAAGCGGCAGGCGCTGCAGGATGCGCGGCGAAAAAGCTCGGAACTCGCGGCCAGGGCCAAAGATGCTCAACATGCGATGCTCAGCCCCGAAAAGCTCAAGGCGCTTGTCACGGCGCTCGAGGCCTACGTGCCGCTCGATCCCGCGACCGAAAAGGACCGTCTGCTGGCGACGCTCAAATCGCCGGCGCCCTAAGCACAAGGCTTTGCATTACTCCGCCTTTCCGCCCTGCTGTTCCAATCTTTGGGCGTCTTCCGACTGATAGAGCGGCAGGAAGCGATAATAGACCTCAAGGCAAAGCGTCGACAGGGCGGTGGAAAACACCCGGCCGCCGTAGTCGCCCCACGGAGCGCGCGGGTTCCAACTGCCGGCAAATTCCCCGTCGGTTCGCTGATCGGCGACGAGGCTGTCGCGCAGCGCCTGGTTCCAGTGCAGCCATGCGTCGCCTCCGTGGTGATACATGGCCAGCGTGCCGTAGTACCAATAGTACAGGTCTTGCTTCGAATGCCGCGGCAGGTTCTTTTGCAGAAACTCGACTGCTTCGATGGACGCACGGTTCGTGCGCTTGATTCCCAGCATCTGCTTGCAGAAAAGGGACTCGGCGGTCATTGACGGCTTGGGAAGCTCGGCGGCGCCGCGACGATATGCGGCCAGCCCTCCGTACTGGCTGAGGCCTCGCGCCTTCAGGTCGTCGCCGTGGTCGATCAGAAAATCAATGGCCCTGTTCATCGATGCATTGGGAACCGGCAATCCGGCGGTCTTGGCGCTCTTGAGAGCCATGAGTTGCCAGCCGAACATGCTCATGTCTCCTTCTTTTCCCTTGAAATACCTCCATCCACCGTCAGCGTTCTGGGCATCGACGATGAACTGCACGGCTCGGGCAAGCGGCTCGCGGAGCGCGGGGTCTTTCGTCATGCCGTAAGCTTCGCCGATGGCGATTGCGGCCATCCCGTGGCAGTACATGCGCGCATAGCGATTGGCCTTCCCGCCCAGAAAACCCTGCGAATCTTGTTGCGAAACGAGCCAGCGGAGCGCGCGGTCGACGTTCTCAGAAAAGGAATTGTCTTCGTGCGTATAGCCCTTTCCCAGAAACGCCAGCACGGCCAGGGCCGTCAGTCCCGCATCCGAATGAAAGCCCGAGCGCTCCCGCTCTTTCGGATTGTCGAAGCGAGCCGTGTTGTCGGGTTCGCGGCCGATCGTCGATTCGATCGGCTCCCAATAGCCTTGCGGATGCTGATGATCGGCCAGCCATTGCAAGCTCGATTCGACGGCCCGCTCGGACTCTTCATTAGCGCCCATTTCGATGGCAATCTTCTTCCGCTGAGGCGAGCTGCGCAGACGATAAGTCGCGGGGACTTTTCCCGCGTGCTTGTCAATCGCTCCTCCGGAATCCGACCGCGAAATACTCGGCGACAATCCTTCGCCGGCAATATCGCCCGACAGGCGCCCGGCGACGATCGCGTCGGTTGGGCCGGAGCCTGGCAAAATCGTCTCTCCAGACGCGCGTCCCGATGAATCGCCTGGCCGCGATCGTTCGATCGTCTGCGAATCGGCCGACTCGCGCGATGAGCGGCCGATGCGAGAAAACGTCCGGCCGGTGGTTGATCCTCTGCCGGGGCCGGCTTGGGGCGCGGCCGCGTCGGCGCTGCCGTCGTCGGCGGCAACGGATTTGGGGGACTTGGTCGCGGGGCGAGCGGGACCCGTCGAGTTCTCATCGCCCCGCACGCGGGCGGCAAGATCGAATGCTTTGGACGCCTCGGACGCCCCTGGAGAATTATCGGCAGCGATCTCCAGATCGTCGGATGTCTGAGGCCGATTGCGGTGCGGTTCCTCAGATCGCGTCGCTTGCGGATCGCCCCGGACACCGCGCCCGGCGAGGGGAGCTTTGGCATTCGCTTCAGGCCGGGCTTGGGCCGTCTCTTCGGCGATCGGCGCCGACGTCGTCTCGGTGGGAGCTGCGAGTTTCGTTTCCAGGCGTGTTGTCGCAGGAAGCGGCTCCGCGCGCGGCGTTTGGTCGGTCAAGGCCGGAGTTGGAATCGACACCGGCTCGCTTGCAGGACGATTCTGTGCCAAGGAGTTGTCGGAGGCCTCCGCCAGCTCTCGTTCGAGCCGCGAGGGCCGTTGTGGATCGAATTTCGGCGCGCGGTCCCAGGCGGCCGACTTGCCCTTTTTTGCCTGCCCGCCAATGGCGGGAGCATCAGCCAGCGAAGTCCCGCCGCGAAGATCGGCCGTACCGCCGTCCGCGACCACTCGTCCGATCATCACGCGATCTGGACCTCCGTCGGGCCCGGCCGAAGTGCCGAAGATCACGGTCGTTGAAAGCGTGCCCACCAGCGCGTGAACGAGCAGCGACAGACCCAGCGTTTTTTTCGTGACGTCGCGGTCTCCCCAACGCGTAAAAAGCATCCGGAGAAAGAGAAATGTGGCGACAAAACCGCAGGTCCAAACGAAGCCCCAATAGGCGGTGGCCCACCAGTCGCGCTGCATGCGATCAAACAGATCGAGCGCAAGCTCTTTTGCGCCGTCGATGGAGACGTCAATGAGGACCAAAGTTGGCGCGAGAGCCGGCATGGGCTATTCGGGTTTCAATTGGGTGGCCAGCGAGAAATTGCGAATTGCCGCCCTTTGGCAGGTCGACAGCACGTCCATCACCCCCTGGTATTCCCCTTTACCGTCGCCTCGGATCAGGACGGCCTGATCGGCATAGCGTCCGTGCGCTTCCGAGAGCAATTGTTCGAGCTCGTCGGAGCTCACGTCTTTCTGATTGACGACCAGCCGGCCGTCGGCGAACACGTTCACCACGATTTCGTCAGGGGGCGCCGTGAGTGGTTCGGCGTGACTCACCGCCGGAAGCTGAATATCGAACTGCCGCTCTTCTTCGGCGAAGTGCGCGCCGAGCATGAAGAAGATGAGCAGGTTCAAAATCACATCGACCATGGGCGTCATATTCAGATAGGGCTCTTCGAGAGGCTCGATTTTGAGAGGCATCGGCGACACCCGGATATTCGCGAAATGTGCCCGCCGGTCGCTCCCGGCGGTAAAATTGACTTCCACTCAGGAATTCTTGAGAGCTGATGTGCCGAGCGTTTTGGGCCGCGGAGCGATGCGCGGCAGCTCGCCGGAAAGTTCGGCCAGGCCCTCGGCGGAAATGAGGTTGACGACTCTCTGCGCGAGAGAATCCATTTCCATGACGACCGCATCGACGCGGCCGGCCAGGAACATATAGAGAATCAGCGCGGGAATAGCGACGCACAGGCCCCCGGCGGTCGCGACCAGCGCCATGCCGATGCCCCGCGCGAGGTCTTCGGTCTTTCCCGTGGGAGAACTGGCAATGACGAT
>DATGKC010000060.1:0-3176 GCA_035294845.1 Planctomycetaceae bacterium
CGGCCGGTCTCCCAACGCGTTGTGGCCGGTCTCAGACCCGTTGTGGCCGGTCTCCCGACCGAGCCACACGCCGCCGACCGCAGGTCTCCGCGAGCGTCGCTGAAGCCGCATTCAGCAACCATCCGGGCGTCATCGCGTTCGGGAGACCTGCGGTCGAACCCGCGGCGGGGTCGGGAGACCCGCGCCGAACAGAGCGTTGTGGCCGGTCTCCCGACCGAGCCACACGCCGCCGACCGCAGGTCTCCTCAACCGTCGCTAAAGCCGCATTCAGCAACCATCCGGGCGTTATCACGTTCGGGAGACCTTCGGTCGGACCCGCGGCGGGGTCGGGAGACTCGCGCCGAACACACCGTTGTGGCCGGTCTCCCGACCGAGCCACACGCCGCCGACCGCAGGTCTCCACGAGCGTCGCTGAATCCGCATTCAGCAACCATCCGGGCGTCATCGCGTTCGGGAGACCTGCGGTCGGACCCGCGGCGGGGTCAGGAGACCCGCGCCGAACATAGACACACTGATCCTTCCGATTCGTCGACGGCTTCGTTAATCTGCCGACAGATTTGCGGTCGGTCGATTGAAACGATTCTTTGCCGAGACGATTTCCGGAACGCCGTTCATGAACATTGTCGTCAGCGGTTCGACCGGACTGGTCGGGACGGCATTGATTCCCGTGCTCACAAGAGCCGGGCACGATGTCGTGCGCCTGGTCCGGTCGAAATCGCTTTCTCCTTCGAAGGAATTGATCGGCTGGGACCCCGAGGCAAGTTACATTGACGCCGCCGGGTTGGAAGGGCAGGCGGCCGTCGTGCACCTGGCCGGCGAGCCGATCGCCTCGGGGCGCTGGAACGCTTTGAAAAAAGCCCGCATCCGCGACAGCCGCGTCAATGGGACGCGCCTTCTTTGCGAAGCCCTCTCGCATTGCGCCAGACCGCCCGAGGTCCTGGCCTGCGCCTCGGCGATCGGGTTCTATGGCGATCGCGGGGACGAGCGGCTGACCGAGACCAGCGCCAATGGGACGGGTTTTTTGGCCGAGGTCTGCCGCGATTGGGAGGCCGCCACGGCGCCCGCGCGCCAGAAGGGGATCCGCGTCGTCAATTTGCGATTCGGCGTGATCCTCAGTCGCCAGGGGGGCGCGCTGGCGAAAATGCTCACGCCGTTCAAAATGGGACTCGGTGGGCCTGTCGGCTCGGGCCGCCAGTACATGAGCTACATCTCGATCGACGATTGCGTGGCGGCCATCGTGCATGCGATGGCCACGCGCACGTTAGCCGGTCCCGTGAACGTCGTGGCTCCCGTCCCCGTCACGAATTCCGAATTCACCAAAACTTTGGGGAAAGTCCTGGGCCGGCCGACGGTGATGCCCATGCCCGCTTTCGCTGCACGTCTGGCGTTTGGTGAAATGGCCGACGAACTGCTCCTGTCGAGCCAACGCGTCGAGCCGGCCAGGCTTTTGGAAGCCGGGTTCAAGTTTGCACAGGCCGACCTGCAAGCGGCCCTGCGGCACGTTTTGGGGAAGTAACTGTGCCGTCAATCACTTCTTGCCGTTCGTCGCGAAGCGTTCGAGCGCCAGGGTCTTGAGCCCCTTGAGATCGACCTTGCCGGTTCCGAGATGAGGAATCTCGGGCACCTCGACAAAGCTGTCCCGCGACGGAATCCACAGGTTGGGAAGTCCAACGGAGTTCAATTCGGCAAGCACCTGGTCGACCGGTTTATTAAGTGGCCGGTGAACGACCACCAGCCGCTCTCCCTTCTTTTCATCAGGGACGGCAGTCACCACCACCTTCAATTCGTGCTCGTCTTCGGCGCCGTTGCCGTTGCCTACGATTTTGTGCAGGATTTCTTCGACCTTGATGTGCGGCACCATTTCGCCGCCGATTTTCGAGAAGCGGCTGGCGCGGTCGGTGATGGTGATAAAGCCCTCGGCGTCGATTTTTGCGATGTCGCCCGTCACGTACCATCCGTCGCGAAGCACCTGGGCCGTCTTTTCGGGATCGTTGAGGTAGCCCTGCATGACGTTGGGACCCTTGATGAGCAGAAGCCCGGGCTCGTCGACGCCCAGCTCGACGAACGTGTCGGGATCGACGATTTTGGCGCTCGTTCCCGGGAGCGGACGGCCCACCGATCCCTCCTTGGTCCCCTTCTGCGTGGTGGCCGACGAGCGGTGATCGGGAATATTGACTGCCGCCACGGGCGAGAGCTCTGTCGTGCCATATCCCTCGATGGGCCGCGCGCCGAACTTTTCGAAGAAGGCCTGAGCCAGTTCGAGCGGCATTTTTTCGGCCCCGACGACGACCAGGTCAACCGAGCGCAACTGCTCTTTGTCGCAGCGTTTCAGGTAACCGCGCAAGAACGTGGGGGTGGCGATCATGATCGTGGCTTTGTGCTTTTCGCACAATGTGCCGATCACGCGCGAATCGAGCGGGTTGAAATGGTACACGCCCTTGGGCTCCAGCGCCAAAACCGTCCAGGTCGTTCCTGTAAAGCCAAAGGAATGAAAGAAGGGCAACACGCCCAGCAGCACGTCGCTGGCCTTGAGTTGGAACATCTGGTCGATGGCGTCGACGTTGCTGTGGATATTGTGATGGCTGAGCATCACGCCCTTCGGCTCGCCCGTCGAACCCGAGGTGAACACGATCGTCATCAGATCGTCGGCGTGCACGCTCGTGAGCCCGAACGATCGCTCGAGCAGCCACGCCGGCACGGCATAGGCCTGGATTGCCGCAACGAGCTTGTCGGCCAGCCCCACTTTCTCTTTGAAATCTTCGAGGTAGACGATTTGCGAGTCGATTTGCAGCTTCATCTTTTCCATGAACAGCCGGCTCGTCAGCACGTGCCGAATGCCGGCTTGCCGAATGCAATGATTGATCGTCTCGCTCGAGGCGGTGTAGTTGAGATTGACAGGGACGCGGCGCAAAAGAGGAAGTGCCGCGTTGACGAGAACTCCGCCCACCGAGGGAGGCAGCAAGACGCCCACGTTCGTTTCATCGTCGGCCAGCACCTCTCGCGCCAATAGCCGCTTGACGATCAGCGTCCGCAGCAAGAGCTTGCCGCCGGAAAGGTCCTGGCCGCCCGAATCGGCGACCTTCGAGCGCGACATGCTTTTGCGGCAGTTCCGCAAGAACATGCGTGGCAACGTCATTTCCCGCTGTTTTCTGTATTCCATAGCTTCGACTCCCAGG
>DATGKC010000061.1:0-6156 GCA_035294845.1 Planctomycetaceae bacterium
CGCCAGACAGCACGGCCGCGCGAAACCTTACAGATTCGCTATACTGGAATTACTTGCGAGTAGTGCCAGCCGCCTCGCGAAAAGCGTCGCGGAGAAGTTGCGGAGAAACGGAGGACAAAGCATGACAAAGACCTTCCGCGGTATCGTGCACGGAAAGACGATCGAACTGGATGAAGATGTCGGAGTTGCGGAAGGGCAGGAAGTCGAGGTTCAGGTGGCGGTTCAACCGCATTCCCCCCCTTAGCCAGGGGGGGTCGCGTGGAGCACTACGTAAGTCCCGTTTGCAAAATTCCGCGAAGCGCCGTCACGATACAATCTAGATACAGCCCCACCCGCAAATGACCCTGCATTTCAACAAATCGGAGTCGAAATCCGCCCGCCGTCAGCTTCGCGCCGGCATGCCGGCCGCCGAGGTCATGCTCTGGTCGAAAATAAAAGGGCGCAAGCTGCTAGGGTGCAAGTTTCGCCGGCAATATGGCATCGACCAATACACGCTCGACTTCTACTCGCCTGAAATCAAGCTGGCAGTAGAGCTCGACGGAGCAAGTCACTACCGCACCGGGGGTCAGGATTTCGACCGACGGCGCGACGCCATGATTCGCTCGTTCGGAATTCGCGTGATTAGAATCTTGAATGACGATGTTTACGACAACCTGGATGGCGTGTGGGAATGTATCTGTCGGGAAGTCTGCGCGCGCCGCGAGCAACTGGGCATCTCAATACATGCAGGACGACGCACGCGGAGAGTAGACCGATAAGGGGTCGCGCCGGCGGGAGAGCACAAGGTACTCCACGCGACCCCCCCTGCCCCCCCTTGCTAAGGGGGGGAGGCTGTGGGGTCCATCCGTCATCCCTCCGCACCCTCCCCTCCCAGCACCAGCGACAACAGGGGTGAGGCGGCCATCGTCGTGGCCAGGGCCATCAGCACCATCATCGCGAACAGCGTGGGCGAGATGACGTTGAGATCGAGGCCGATGTTGAGCACGATCAGCTCCATCAGCCCGCGCGTGTTCATCAGCAGCCCCAGGGCAGTCGCGTCGCGCCAGCCTAATCCGGTGAGCCGTGCAGGGATCAATGCGCCGCCGAATTTTCCCGCTGTCGCCACCAGCAGAATCAGCCCGCAGGCCAGCCATTGCTCCATGCCGGAGACCAGGCCGATCTGCGTCCTCATGCCGGTGAACGCGAAGAACGCGGGAAGCAAGAGCACAGTCACGAGGTCTTCCAGTTTTTTCGTGAACGCTTGCGCGATGGGGCTGTCGTGGGGAATCACCGCCCCCAACAGAAAGGCTCCGAAAATGGCGTGGATGCCGATCCACTCGGTCGTCAGGGCCGATGCCAACAACGCGGCAAACACGGCGGCCACGACGTTGGGCGTGAGCCGGCGTTCGTCCATGTCGGCCAGAAACCGGCCGGCCAGCTTGCGCACGACGAAGAACATCAATCCGAGATAAGCGAGTGTCAGAGCGATGACGACCAGCGCGCCTCCGACTTTGGCCTGCGCCACCCCCACCGCCAACGCCAGAAGGCACCAGGCGGTGACGTCGTCGGTGGCGGCGCAGGCCAGGGCCATCACTCCTAAGGACGTTCTCTGCAATTTGCGGTCGGTGAGAATTCGCGCCAGCACCGGAAAGGCCGTGATCGACATGGCCACTCCCATGAACAGGGAGAAGCTCGTGAAGGGCACGTCGCTGCTGGAAAACCTCGGATAGAGGTAGACCGCCAGCGCCGCCCCCATCATGAAGGGAGCCACGATGCTGCAGTGCGAGATCGCGATGGTCGCGTTCGCACGCTCGCGCAGCACGGCCAGGTTCAGCTCCAGTCCCACCAAAAACATATACAGAATCACCCCCAACTGGGCGATGACGGCCAGGTGGGGCGCCACGGACGGCGGCAAGACGAACGCCGCGGCCTCGGGCCAGACTTGCCCCAATAGCGAAGGCCCCAGCGCAATTCCGCCCACGACTTCGCCGATCACCGGCGGCTGGCCCAGGCGCACGAACACGGCCCCCAGCAATCGGCCAACCACCACGACCGCCGTCAGCGCGATGAGCACGTGCACCACGGCATCGGGCTTGCCCGCGGCCGACGATTCGGCCGGCCCAGCATGCGAGGCCGCGCGCGGCGCAGTCAGGGGTCTTCCCCAGGAGTCGATCACCAGGAACAATTCAACCGCGCCGATCAAGAGGACGATATACGTCGCGGCGGAATAAGGCGTGCCAAGCTTTAATTGCGGTGGCGATCGCCCGTCTTCCGTGCACGCTGCGTCGTCGTCCGGCGGCTTCATGGTTTTGGCCCGCTGGGTAAGGTCAATTCGTTATGTTTGTACTCCGCCCCCTCGGGCGGAGCCTGGGCGCTCCACGAAGGAATCGACTGCTTGTCCGGAGGATATAGAGATTCCATCGGCTGCCATGCCGCATCAACGCGATCGGTGAACAAGTCGCCGATCAGAAGATCGGTAATAATTCCCTTCAAATCGGGAAACTTCCGCACAAACTGCCCGAAGCTGAAGCCGTCGTAGTACTCGCATACGAGCCGCCGCATGCGGTCGACTCCCCGATTGAACGCCGGCCCCCATTTTCCCAGGAGTGCGGACGACACGTCGCCTTTGCCGAGCCCCTCGACAATGGCATCGGCGGCAAGCTCGCCCGACTTCAATGCCAGCAGCACTCCGGAGGAATAGAGGGGATCGAGAAACCCGAATGCGTCCCCCACCAGCACCCATCCTTCGCCGGCCACCTGACGCGAACGGTAGGAATAATCTTTCGTGGCAAAATATCCGGTCTTGCGGCGACCGGTCGAGACGCGCTGCTTGACGGCGGGACAACGCTCGACTTCTTCTTCATACGTCTGCTCATGGCTCCCGCGGCCTTTGAACAGATATTCGAAGGGAGCGACGACGCCTACGCTAACGGTGTTGTCGTGCAGCGGGATGTACCAGAACCACCCCTTTTTGTTGGCGGTTTGCACGACGAGCGTGGCCCCCTCATCGCGGCCCGAGTCGCGGTAGGCCCCTTCCCAATACGTCCAGATGGCCCCTTTGTTCAAGACCGGGTCCCAGACGCGGAGTTTGAAACGGTTCTGCAAAAGCGCGCTCTGGCCGCTGGCATCGACCACCACCCGCGCAGAGACCTCGCGCTGCGAGCCGTCGGCCTCTTGAATACGGACGCCTACGGCCCGCTCGCCGTCGAACAAAACTTCGAGAACGCGGGTTTCTTCGTGAACGTCGACCCCTTGCTCCTGGGCGTTGCGCAGCATCATCAGGTCCCATTCGCTGCGGACCACCTGCCAGGTCTGCGAGCATTCGTGCGGTTTGTTGTCCCAAAAGTAAAAGGGGGCCGATAGCTTGCCGCCCGCATTGACGAACTGCACGCTGTACTTTTTGACAAAACGGCTCGCTCTCATTTTTTCGAGCATTTTGAGACGCTCGAGCACCCAATAGGTTTCGGGAATCAACGATTCGCCGATGTGAAAGCGGGGGAAGCGCTCGCGCTCGAACAGCGCGACGCGATACCCGCGCTGGGCGATGAGCGTCGAAACGGTGCTTCCGGCCGGTCCGCCACCGATGACCACCACGTCGGCCGCGTTCAAACTGTTCTCAGATGCGATATTCCCGGATGCCATGTTCAATTCCTCGCGGTGCTTTCGATTCGATGGAGTGGGTTTTTGGTTTATTGGCTTTTTCGATTCATCGCCAATCGCTTTCCGCGGTTTCATGCGGCGCGCGCGCGGTGCGCAACAATTCGACGAGCGCTTCGAGGCGTCTGGCCGATAAATGGCCGAGCTGGCGAACATGACAATCGCGAATCGGCGCTTGCAGCTCGCGCAGCAAAGTCAGGCCCGCGCGAGTGATGCCGATGCGCACGATGCGGCGGTTGTGGGCGGGGCGATCGCGCTCGACCAGACCCCGCTCCTGGAGCTTGTCGACGAGCCGGGTGATGTCGGGGGCGCGGGAAACAAGCCGCGCGGCCAGATCGAGCGTCCGCAACGTGTTTGGATGCTGCGCCCGCAGCAGCCTCAACGCGTTGTACTGCTGGGCGGTGAGGTCCCAGCGGGCGAAAAGCTGGTCTTCGAGCATCCTCAGGCGATCGTAGGTTCGCCAGAGGTTGAGGTAGGCTTCCTGCTCGAGCGAGTCGAAGCGGCGGGCGGCGCGGGCTTTCCTGTGCGGGAGCGTCATAGTCTTGGGATAATAACCGTCCAGACAATAGTTGTCTAGACAAGCGTTGACGCGCGAGCCCTGTCCGCCGGCACTCAGGGGCCGCATGGGGCCGGTGCCGGGGGGGGCGGAGGCGGCATCACGACTCACGTCAATCCCGTGTTGCCGCCTGGAATGGCGATTTGCCCGCAGAATTCACCACAATCCGGCTGCATCCCGACTGGACCTCTTCAAAGCGGGGAGCGTATAATCGTCTTGCCGTGCTGCCAATTTCCACGTTACTTTTTCCGGAAAGGAACCACGTCATGAAAAGACTGCTGGCGCCTTCCGCGGTCTTGCTGGCGGCCACCATCGGGGTGGCTGTCGCCGCGGAGGAAATCAAATCGGGGCTGCAGGTCGGCGATAAGACCGAGGCCTTTAACGTCCGGGACATCACTGGACCCAACGAGGGCAAGACTCTCTGTTATCGTTGACGCTACGGCGGCCGTCCGGTGGTCAACATCTTCACTCGTGAGATCACCGACAACTTGACCAGTCTGGTCAAGCAAATTGACGAGAAAATCGACGCCAACAGCGATAAGAAAATGGCCGGGTTTGTCGTCCTCTTGACGGATGACCCCGATGCCTCTGAGCCCAAGCTCAAAGAGCTGGCGAAAAAGCACAATCTCGAAAAGACCCCGCTGACGGTCTTTGAAGGTCTCGCCGGCCCCGAACCCTACAAGATCGCCAAAGAGGCCGATGTGACGGTCATGATGTGGGTTGGCGGCGAAGTGAAGGTCAACCATGTTTTCCAGAAGGGCCAGCTCAACAAGGCGGCCATCTCGAAGGTCGTCAAAGACACGGCCAAGATCCTCGAAGATTGACGGCGAAGGGAGACGGCGCGTTTCGTCTCTTCCAGCACGCACGGCAGCCCGCCTTCTTGTTGAAGGCGGGCTTTTTTTGCGAGCGATATGAGTGGCGCCAAGCGCGTTCTCTGTGTGCTCGGCGCCTCTGTGTTTCAAATCTTCGTGTCTTCAATTCTCCTGTCGATTTTTTGAACCACGGATTTCAGGAGATCACGGATGGAACCACAAAACACACCAAATATCCAGCGCGGCCGTCAGCCGCAATCAAAGCGATCAAATAAGACAAATGACCGCGGATTTCGCGGATACGCGCGGATGCGCAAATTGACCCTCGTCGTGTTTATCCGCGCGTATCTGCAATGCAAACAGTTTATATTTGCGCGCCGCGCGAAGAATTTCATGCGGCGACCTCCGTAAGTTGGGGGACGGCGGACCACCGGGTTCCGGTTGAGAGCCGGCAACCTGAAAGGTTGCAAGCCGATAGCCGGGGGTCGAGCGAAGCGAAAGACCCCCGGAAAGAGCGCGTCGATCGAGCAGCACCCCGACCGGGGTGCCAGGCGAATGCAATTTCGATTTGAAATCGAATGGACGCATGGGCAAAGAATACTCTTCATGGTGCTTTTCCCCGCGTTCACCGTCGGCCCAACGCGTGCGGTGCGGTGAGCTATTACATTGCCACTCAGGCCGGACATCACCGGTCAATCTGTTTCGCGAGGAGCTGATTGAAATGCTTCATCGCGCAGAAATTGAATTCGAAGAGCGATTGCGTCCATGCCAGCGGTTCTGCGACCCCTCTTGGGGTCGGATGGATGACAAAACACGCTACCGGGGGTGGTCGCTGCGCGACGACCCCCGGCTAACTATCTGGCACCCCTCATCGGGGTGCTGCGCAGTTCGGTCCCGCTCCTATCTATCCGCGCGTATCCGCGAAATCCGCGGTCATTGTCGTTTTTGATGCTTTGGTTGCTGCCTACGGCCGCGCTGGGGCGTACGGGGATTTGTCGCCCTCGATCGTACCCCTTTGGGCAACGCCGTTAAGGACTTTGACGAAATGGGTACCCTCGTCCATCGACGAAATTGCCCGGTTTTCCAGGGCTTTCTTATATCACCATATTTTCACAGTACCCAAGGCTCACAAAAACCATGAATAAGATTGCC
>DATGKC010000062.1:0-9828 GCA_035294845.1 Planctomycetaceae bacterium
TGAGGTTGAATCGACGCGGAGCGTCCATACGTGCGTTCCCACGCAGGCGTGGGAACGAGGAGTAATAAATGGCTCGGGCGATTGATCACGACCAGCAGCGCTTCAAGCAGATCGTTCGCGGGAAGGTCCGCGAGAACCTGCGGAAGTACATTACGCACGGCGAGATGATCGGCCGCCAGGGACGCGAATACGTCAGCATTCCCATCCCCAACATCGAAATCCCTCATTTTCGTCACGGCGAGAAAGGGTCTGGGGGCGTCGGGCAGGGAGAGGGCGAACTCGGCACGCCGATCGGCAAAGGACAGGACGACGGCGAGGGACAGGGGCAGGCGGGCGACGAGCCGGGCGGGCATATCCGCGAGGTCGAAGTCTCACTGGAAGAATTGGCCGAAATGCTCGGCCAGGAGCTCGAGCTTCCCAACATCGAGCCCAAGGGAAAAAACACGATTTCAACCCAGAAAGACAAGTACAGCTCGGTCCGCCGCACCGGCCCGGAATCGCTCAGGCACATGCGGCGCACGTACAAGCGGGCGCTGCGGCGGCTCATCGCTTCGGACGATTACGACCCCGAGAAACCGGTCATCATCCCCACCCGCGACGATCGGCTGTACCGGAGCTGGAAGACGACCACTCAGCCTGAAACGAACGCGGCCATCATTTACATGATGGATGTCTCCGGCTCGATGACCGACGAACAAAAAGAAATCGTGCGCATCGAGGCCTTCTGGATCGACACCTGGCTGCAAAGCCAGTACGACGGGGTCGACGTGCGATACGTGATCCACGACGCGGTAGCCAAGGAGGTCGACGAAGACACATTTTATCATACCCGCGAAAGCGGCGGCACACGGATTTCGTCGGCCTACAAAGTGGCTCGCGACATCATTCAGCAGAACTTTCCCCCCTCAGAGTGGAACATTTATTGCTTTCAATTCTCCGACGGCGACAACTGGGGGGAAGACAACAAGTCTTGCATCGAGCTGCTCGCGCAGGATCTGCTCCCTTACAGCAATTTGTTCTGTTATGGCCAGGTCGAAAGCCCCTACGGCTCGGGCGAATATATTCGCGAGCTGCGCCGGATTCAGGACTCGTGGGAAAATCTCACGCTGTCTGAGATCGACGGGAAAGAGGCCATCTACGAGTCGATCAAAGTCTTCCTGGGAAAGGGAAAATAAGCCGCTCGATGTCCACCGTCACCACCCATCGCCCGTTGCCGGCCGAAATCGCCGCGGCCCAGGAAGAAATGGAGGGGCACGCGCGCGACTACGGGCTCGACTTCTTCGAAACGATTTTCGAGGTGCTCGACTACGACGAGATCAACATGGTCGCGGCGTACGGGGGCTTTCCCGTGCGGTACGCGCATTGGCGATACGGGGCGCAGTACGAAGAGCTGACCAAGAGTTACTCCTACGGTCTCTCGAAGATCTACGAAATGGTGATCAACACCGACCCGTGTTACGCCTACCTGCTCGCCTGCAACCCCATGCTCGACCAGAAACTGGTCATCGCGCACGTTTACGGCCACTGCGATTTTTTCAAGAACAATGCCTGGTTCGCGCACACCAATCGCAGAATGCTCGACCAGATGGCCAACCACGCGGCCCGCGTGTCACGGTACATCGACCGGTTCGGCTACGACGCCGTCGAAGAATTTATCGACGCGTGCCTCTCGATCGAAGATCTGATCGACGTCTACTCGCCCCACATCCGCCGCAAGGACCCCATCGAGCGCCCGGTCGCGAGCGCGTTGGCCTCAGAGGCTGACCGCAAGCACGACCCGCAGGTCTCGCCCACCAAGTTTCGTTCCAAAGATTACATGGACTCGTACATCAATCCGCCTGACGTGCTGAGAGCCGAAGTCGAGGCGCTCGAAAAGGAAGAACAAGAGAAAGAGAAACGACGCTCGTTTCCCGATGAACCGCAGCGCGACGTGCTGCTGTTCTTGCTCGATCACGCGCCCCTGAAAGAATGGCAGCACGACGTGCTGTCGATCGTTCGGGACGAAGCCTATTATTTCGCTCCCCAAGGACAGACCAAGATCATGAACGAGGGCTGGGCCAGCTTTTGGCACAGCAAAATCATGACGCGGCACGGTCTCACCGACGCCGAAGTGGTCGACTATGCCGACCACCACAGCGGCACGATGGCGACCAGCCGCAATCGTCTCAATCCCTATAAGCTGGGCATCGAGCTTCTCAAAGACATCGAAGAGCGCTGGAACCGGGGGCAGTTCGGTCCGGAATATGACCAGTGCACCGATGCTCTGGCCCGCTCGAAGTGGGACAAGCAGTTGGGCCTGGGCCGTCAGAAGATTTTCGAGGTTCGCCGCGTCCACAACGACGTCACGTTCATCGATACCTTCTTGACGCCGGAATTCTGCGTCAAGCAGAACTTTTTCGAGTACAAGTTCAATGAATCGACGAACTATTACGAGATCGCGTCGCGAGAATTCCAGGCCATCAAAACTCAGCTCCTCAACGCGCTCACGAACCACGGCCGGCCGTTCATCTTCGTGCTGGATGGGAATTACAGGAATCGCGGCGAATTGTACTTGCTTCACCAGTATGAAGGCATCGAATTGAAGCAAGACTACGCCCAAGACACGCTGGCGAATATCCAGAAGCTTTGGCGGCGTCCCGTGCATATTGAGACGGTGATCGACGAAAAGCCCGCGATCATGTCGTTTGACGGCTCCAACCACGAAGTTCATGAAAAATGACGAAATTTGGGGTGGACAACCCACCGGATGCGCCGAATGATTACATAAGGAGAGATTGAAGTGGCGAAACTCACGGGTATGGAGACCCGAGCGGTCGATCGAGGTGAACGCATGCTGCTCAACGAACAAATCACGCAGTCGCTTGCCGCTTTGAAGGGAATGGTCTCGAACGTCCCGAAAACCGTCGGCTGGTCCGCCGGGGGCGGACCGGCCTTCGAAGTCGATTTTACCGCCGTTGATTCGCTGGGCTGCACATTCCGCGAACTCCGGCTTTCGGCCGACGAATTGAAAACCGTGCCGTTCGAGCGGCTCAAAGCATGGGCCGACAATCTCTGCCAGAAAGTAACCTACCTTCTGGAAAACGTCGCACCTTTGGAGCTCGACACGGGGGCGCAGACGGTATTGATTCGATCGGTCCCGCCGACCCGCGACGCCGACCAGACGGCTTTTTATGAAATGGTCGTGAAGGCGCCGGGCGAACTGAGCCTGCGGCGTTACATTCGCGCTGCGCGCGCCGGCAATCGCGAATCGCGCGACATCCAGATTACTCACGAGGTGCTGGTGCGGCTGGTGCACGACATCGTCGCCGCGATCCCTGCGGCCCAATAGCCGCGAGTGCCGCTCAATCGCCGTTTCATGGCGCTGTCGCCGCGCGACGTTTGGCGCCCTCTCTGATCTGGCGCTCGATGTCGAGGCCGACAAGCTGGCTCCAGGCGCCCAGCAGCCGGCGCCACACGGGGCCGGGGCGGCCGCTTCCAATCGGGACGCCGTTGATCTTGGTCACGGGCAACAGGCAATAAGGCGTGCTGGAAGTGAAGGCCTCGTCGGCGTTCATCACCGAGTGCACCTGCATGTCGCGCTCGACGAAGGCAAGCCCCAGTTTTGCGGCGAGGTCAATGACTGTGGCGCGGCTGATTCCCGGCAGCGTATTGGCCAGCGTGGGCGAAACAATCGTGCCTCGCTCGACGATCAAAAAATTCGAGCCGCTGGTCTCCGTGACGTTTCCCGCCAGGTCCAAAAGCAGGGCCGCGGCGTCGGGGTCGACGAGCTGCGCTTCTTTGTCGGCGAGGTAGTAGTGCATGCGGCTGCGGTATTTCATCTTGGGGTCGAAGCATTGCGGCGGCACGTGGCGGATTGAAGGGGTCACCAGGTGCGCTCCCGTGTCGAGCTTCGAGGCCCACAGCTCGAACGGCATGGGAAACGTATGCGCGCAAACGGTGGGCGTCGTGCGAGCCGTCCGGCCGGCCGAGCCGGCATAGGTCGGAAACTCCCCCGCGGTGACAAAATGGATCAGGCCCAGCTCATCTTCGGCATCGGCGAGTTTCGCATTGTGGGCGACCAGCTCGCGCGACACCGACGCCAAGGCGTCCTTCGACATGCCGATGTCCATGCGCGTGTACTTGAGCGAACGGAACAGCCGATCGAGGTGATCGTCCAGGCGAAAAAGTTCTTGGCGAAACGTGCGCGTCATCTCGGTGACGGTGGCACCCAGCACGACGCCGGCGTCGAAGATCGCCAGATGCGCCTGCGAGGCGGGTATCAGGTTGCCGTTCAGAAAGACAAGCGGTTCTGGCATGTGTCGGACCTTATTGTTCCTCCAGCTCTTTCTTGAGCGGCCTGTAGCCGTATTCGTTCAGAACGGCGATCACGCCGCGGTCGCTGTTGCTGCGGGCCACAGCGGCCAGCGCGCTCAGTGCCGTGTGGATCGACTCGACTGCTTTCTCAAGCTGGGCCAGTTGCATCTCGCGATCTCCCCCGGCTTTGGCTATAGCCGCTCTGCGGACGGCCTCGATGCAGTTCATGTATTCTGCGCCGAATTCAAACCGGCGCGCAAGGTACAGGCTGAAGCCGCGGTCTCCGTCTCGCGATCGCGTGTTGACTCGATACATTTCATCCGTCGCTGCGGCATAGAGATCGCGCACTTTGGCCCACCACTCGGGAACCGCTTCGTGATTGGCGTAATGCTTCATCACCACGCCCGGCACGGGAAAGCTGAAGCCGATGTCGTTTTCGTCGATCAGAGCCGTTGCCTGTTCGATCAAGTCGATCGCCTTCTGCGTCCCCATCGCCGTTCCGTCGCCCAGAACGGGCGTGACAAAATCGTCGCACGCTTGGCGCGGCGTGAGATCGGGAGTAAAGCTTGCCCGGCTCAAATAGTAGGCGCTGAAATCGAGATCGCCCGGAATCCAATAGCGCGTCGCAAAGCCCTCCCAGCCGTCGGCGCGCAATTCCTTGACGAGCGATGCCAATGCGCCCAGCGACATTTGCGGCAAGACGCCGACGTTGTCGTCGGCCAGCGTCAAGATCAGGCTGCTGGGCACCGATCGAGCGGGAACGTTCTTCAGCAAATCTCGATTCTCGGCGACGCGCCGAGCGGTGTAATCGACGAAATGCAGGGTCTGCGCTCCGGGCGGCAACACCTTGTCGAGCACGCCAAAGAGCGCCGAATCGATATCGGTGATCACGACTTTGGCCGAACGCCCGCCCGGCAGGCGCAATAGCTCTCGATCGGCGAGCACCCGGTGGAAGAACTCCAGCGCCGTCACGTTTCCCCGCAACGATACGACCCCGCGCTCGCCCGAGGCGATGAGCCGGCGGTTTTGAGCGGCATTCGTCAGCTTTTCGAGGCTGGTCGCATTGGCAAATCCCCCGCGCGAAGCCAGCTTCGCCCAGGCGTCTTCCGCATGCTCGCTCCATTCGGGAAATTCGGGGAGCGAGAGGTACACGACATCGACTTCGGGATACGTCGTGAGATAGGCGCGAACTTGCGCCTTGAATAGAGCCATGAGGGTCGCATCGTCGGTGCGCTGGGCGGCTCCGGGGCCGATCGTCAGATCGGCAAGCCCGCGCATGATCTTCGACCCGGGGAGCGCGGGAGCGAACTCCCGCGGGAATTCGAGCGGAGAAAACGAGAGACCCGCGCTCATTCCCAGCTTGTGCGCGAGGGCGATGATGCCGCGCACGAGGTGCGTGCCCGCCGCGACGCGCTCAGAATAAGAATTCGTCCCCGCGAAATCGGGGTTGTCGAAGACTTTCGCTCCACGAAAGGCCGACCGGCCGGCTGTATCGCCATCGACGGGATAATGATATCCGTACCACAAAATGCCGGTCTGTTTGCGAATTCCCTTGAACTCGAAATCGACAAACGGCTGCCAGGGATAAACCGACAACATGATGCGATTGAATTTGAGTTTGGCCAGTTGCCTGAGCAAATTCTCTTGCTCAGCCAATCCCCAAGACTCGGGCCCGATCGGAAAATCATTGATCGTTCGCCAGGTCCGCACGCGCAGGGCCGGTTCGAGAACAACGTCGATTCCGTCAAGGTTCAGCTTCGGAGTGACAACGGGAAACATGTCGCCGAAGAGCGCATAGCGGATGCCGAACTTGTGTCCCAATTCATAGACGGCCCACAGCGTGGCAACGGGCGATCCGCCCCCGACGACGAGCGCCTTGTCTTTTTTGAACTTGACCGTACGCAGCACATGTCCTTGATCCGACAGTTTTGGCCAGGCGCTGCCGAGCGCCTTGATCGCCTGATTCGTGTTTGGGCCTCCCAGAAGGATCAGGTGAGATGCGTCGGCGGGGGCATCGTCGGTCACATTCACATCGGCATCGAACAGGCGCTTCAACTGCCCGGCCAGCTCGTCGGCGGCGAATCGCTCGAGCGCAGGGGCGTCGTCGCCGATCACGACGTCGATTCGCGGCGCCGCCAGGGCGTGGCCCTCGAGCAACAACAGAGCACAAAGCCCGGCGAGTATGCGGCACACGATGTGCCCAGATCGAGTCGTTCCTGTCATTTTCTGTCTCCGCAAACCAAAAACGGGCGGCGAGCGCCCAGTCATCCGCTGTCAGGGCCGGCCGACCGGCCTAACGGCCAATGCTATTTTGCTTCGTCGCAAATGCAATACAGCGATTCGCGGGTGCGGATGTAAATCTTTCCGTCGGCAATCGCGGGGGTGGCGATGCACGGCTCGCCCATGTCATTCTTGGCGAGAACTCGCAACTGCGGCCCCTGCGCGACCACGACGACGAAGCCGTTTTCTCCCGCGATATAAATCTTGCCGTCGCCGGCGACCGGCGAGGCGAAGTATTCGCCGATGTTCTTGATGCGGGCCAGCTCCCAGCGCGAATGACCCGTGGCGGCGTCAAACGAGCTGGAAAGCCCTCCTTTTTTCACGAGAAATAATTGGTCTCCGACGACGATCGGCGAAGACAAATTCGAGGGGGGCACTTTGACTTTGTAGTTTTGTTGCCAGAGCAGGTGCGTATCGGTCACGTTGCCGCGGCCGCCGCCTCGAATCGCCTGAATCGTCGCGCCGCCTCCGACCATGTTGTCTGCCGACTGGAAGGCCGTGTCGAGCTCGTCATCTTCGATGAAACCGTTCTGGTCTTTGTCGGATGCATCGAAGCGTTTCCAGAACTCCCGGGGCAACTCGTCCCGCGCCAGCCTTTTGTCTTGGTTGGTGTCGAGCCACTCCAGAAGCGCGAATTTGAGCGTGCGCTTCTCGTCGCCGTAGCTCTGGTTGGCGACGTATATGACGCCATCACGAACGACCGGCGAAGTCATGATTGTGCGCAAGAGCGTATTGCAGGTCCAGCGTTCTTCTCCTGTTTGCGGATTGTAGCCTTTGAGTTTGCCCGTGCCGGCGACGACGAGATCGGTTTGGCCTCCGGCCTCGCAGATCACTGGAATCGAATAACCGGCGAGCATATCGGGCCGCTCGGTGCGCCAGCGCACGCTGCCGGTCATCGCGTCGAACGCAAACAGCGTGGGAGCCAGGTCGTCATCCTGGTTGAAGATGACCAGGTCGCGGTAAACAATCGGGGATTCGGCGGCCCCCCAATCCATGAGATACGCCGGGAGCGGAATCGGCCGTTCCCAGGCCGTTTTGCCGTCTACCGCATCGAGCGCCATCAGGCCCAGTGTGCTGAAATACACGTAGACGCGTTTGCCGTCGCTGGCCGGCGTCGACGAGGCGTGACTGTTGGGAGGCGTGATGCGCGGGAGCTTGCCGGTTTCGAACTCGCGCCGCCAGAGCATTTCGCCCGATGCCGCGTCAAAACAGAAAACGGCGAATTTCTGTTCTCCGACCATCGCCGTCGTAAACAGCCGGCCCCCTGCAATAATCGGCGAGCCGATTCCGTCCCCCAGCTCGGCTTTCCATTTCACCTTTTCGGTCTGCGAAAACTCGGACGGAAGCGGATCCGTTCCACCGGCGACGCCGCTGGCGTTCACTCCGCGAAATTGCGGCCAATCGTCGGCCCAAAGAGACTCAGCCCAGAGCGTCGCGGCGGAAAAGAATGCCGCCGCGAGGACGAGACCCGTTTTGACTGCGATGCCAGGGCCAGCCGGTAAGACTCTCTCGCCGTTATTGCCTTGACAGGCCTCGAAGTCCGCTCGACGCCGTCGATTACATTGCATGCTGCCCATCCCGAAAAAATTCACCGATGCCGATATGGTCCTGGTGTCGTTCAATCCTACTCGCCGCGCAAATTCGACGCAAACGGGCGAGCGCAATTCCGGTCAGTGGCTTGTGCGCTGGGTCTCCGCCGGCACACGCCCGGTGGCGGGCCGCTGACGCGCTCTGCATGCGGCGATCAGATCGGCGGCGGTGCCATAGAACAGCGCCTCGGTTTGGACTCGGGTCATTCCCAGGCGCTTGGCGGCTCGGCGCATGGCGCGAAGCTGTTCGTAGCGCGTGAACGTCATTCGCTCGTCGCAGTGAGACAGGTTGAGCGCGTGATTGTTCTCAGAGAGAAACGCCCAGGCACATCCGAACGCAATGTATTTGCCGCGCAAAACGCCGACTGGAATGTCATCGCTGCCGTACATCACCCGATCGGTTCCGACCGAAGTGTACAAGGCATCCATCGCGTCGGATTCGCAGACCGACGACGTGTCGTACCAGACGTTGGCGAGGCCTCGCAGAGTGCCGGCGGCCCGTTCGATCGCCCACGACGAATAGCTGCGCGCACAGTGCGCGAGAATCCAGCGGGAGGAAGGGTATTTTTCGCACAGCCGCATGAGGTCATCCAGGTTCTCGCGATCGGCGATGGCGTCGCGCTTGGCCAGGTGCATCATGAGAATGAGCCCGCGGCGATCGGCCAGCGCGATCTGGTGTTCGGGAAGAAAATCGGTGAGCCGGCACTCCACCGCATCTCCCGTCGACGAGTAGAAGCGGTAGGGCTTGAGGCCCAGGAATCCATATTTGTCGATTTCGCGCTCGATCTCGTCGGCCGACATGCCGGGATGCACGAGCATCAGCGCCGCCGACTGGCGATCTTTGGCCGTCTGCCCCGCGACGTACTCGTTCGACCCCGAAAAATCGCACGGGTGCTGAAAGGGAAATGGGAACGAGAGGCGGTGCACTTCTCGTCCGGGCATCAGCGCCGCGTCAATGGCGTCGGCCATTTCCCAGCTCGCGTCGGCATAAAGATCGCCGAGCAGCGACTTGTAGGCCCCCGTCTCTTTTTGCGGGTCGAGGTTGAAGGCCCAGCGATAGACGTGCGTGTGCACGTCGAACACGCGATTGGGAACGAATTCCGCCAGCTCTTCTTCCCAGATGCGGCGATCGAGGCTGTTGAGATTGAGGGGCGCGGGCATGCGTCACGTCGTCTTGAGTCCGAATTGCTCATGCTGCTGTTTGGCCGCCTGCTCGTACCGCGCAAAGGCGTCTTCATCCCGCCGGCAGCTTATTCCTTTGAACACCATGGCGAACGCCCGGCGGTTTCGCGTGCTCGAACGATTCGGTTCGGCACGGTGAATTGTCATCCCGTGATGGGCGACGACGTCCCCCGGCATCAGGTGAATCTTCATTTCCGCCGCTTCGTCGGCCTCGCCAAAGTCTGAAATTCCCTGCGAGAACCCCAGCACTTTCGAGCGCGCATGCGGCCGAAAGCCGCGCTCGTGCGAGCCGGGGCTGTACCTGAGGCAGCCGTTTTCATCGTCGACGCAATCCAGCGCCAGCCAGATCGTGACGACGTTTGAAGGTTTCAGATTGAAGTAGTAATTGTCCTGGTGTGGCGGGGTGGGATGATCGACTCCCGGGGGCTTATTGAACCACTCGGGCGATTCGCAGTTGGCCGCCTCGCCCACGAGCGTTTCCGCA
>DATGKC010000063.1:0-6397 GCA_035294845.1 Planctomycetaceae bacterium
CCGCGCGTATCCGCGAAATCCGCGGTCATATGTCTCTCTCAATCGCTTTGCTTCCGGCCTTCCGCCGCTCGGGATATCCGCGACGATTTTCGTTCTCTTGGCTCGCTGCCGCAAACGCTTTATTGAGCATATTTCGCGGCGTCGGCCTTCCAGCGGGCGGCGAGATCGGCGAGCGAACCGTGAAGAAAGTAAATTCGTTCGCGCACTTCCAGCTCTTCGCCCGGTTTGACCCGCGACGGCGGGTTCGAGTGGATGCACGAATACTCCCGATTATTCACCAGCCGGGCCGGCCGGCCTGACATGGAAACGGGCGCCACCAGCCATTCGGCATCGCGCGAGACGATGGCGATCAAAGGTCCCGTGACCTTCGGCTCGCTCGGAGGCCGAGCCGCGGCGTCTGGCCCAAACACGAAATCGCCGATCAGCCAGCGCGGGATCATCGGCCGACGAACCTCGGCGATCGGTTTGAATCCTTCGCTGGTCGAGACGAACGTGCGCGTCCCCTCGTGGTCGCGAAAGTTCGGCGCCGCCAGGCTCACGAAACAGGTCTCGGTCGCACTTGGCATTTCGTGCTGACCCTCATTCTTGATCCGATAATTCAAATCGACGTAATCCAGGCCGCCCTGAATCTTGATGCTGATTGTCGCCGCATCCGGCTTTTGTCCGACGAGCGAGATCGACGTACGATCGTCGCCAAACTCTCGCGAGACCAATGTCAGCGGCATGTTCCAGTACATCTCGAACAGAGCGGAAAACCGGTCTCCCGGAAGATAGGGGACATCGAATTCGATTCGCCAGGCGTGCAGCGTTTCGGGGTGATCGACGTCCGTGCGTTTCTGCGGCAAATGAACGAGCGATTGATGTTGATATTCGCCCTTGGGATCGAGATTCGTGACGGGAAGTATCTTGATCGGCTTGGAGCGGTAGAGCGCGAGATCGAGCTTCGCGGCCGCAGTGTCGCTATCAGCCTCGGCGCTTTCGCGTGACGGCTGATCGTGTGCTTCTTTAGAGCTCGCTTCGCGCGCGCCGGGCGCCCCATTTTTGTCGGCATCTCTGGCGCAGCGGAAACCGACATAGTCGATCGACCCGTTTCCCTGGGGCTGACTTACCCACATGCTGCCGAGGAAACGGTGCGGTTCAGAAAGTGTGAAGTTGCCGCCTCGCGTCATGGCGGTATAGGCGTAAGCCTCTTCGACTTTGCCTTCCACCCATTCCGAGACGTTTCCTGCCATGTCCATGACGCCGAATGGGCTCTGGTCGCGAGGGAACGAGCCGACACGCGCCGCCGATGACTTCATCGGCCCTTTGCCGGCATCGTCCATTTTGCAGGCCGCTTTATCCCAGCGATCTCCCCACGGCCAGAGTTGATGTGGTTTTCCGCATGCGGCCGTCTCCCACTCGGTATCGGTCGGCAGGCGCTTGCCTGCCCAGCGGCAATAGGCCTGGGCGTCGTGGAAGTCGATTCCGGTGATCGGCAGGTCCTCTTTACCTTTGGGAAATCCGGCATCGCGCCAGGCGATCGGCCGGCGATGGCCGCTGGCGTCGATGAACGCGCGGTACTGCCGATTCGTGACTTCATATTTGTCGAGATAGAACGGCTTCAGCTCGACTTCGCGCGCGGCCAGCCATTGCAGCAGATTCGGGTTCGCGTGCAGCTCGCGCGCCAGCGTTTGCTGCTGATCGCGCGTGAGGCCGACGGTGAACCTGCCCCCGGAGATCAGGACCATGTCGTCGTTGATGTCCTTGAGATTCGCTGTCTCGGCGGCGCCTGGCGGCGGCTCCATGTCCCACAAGTCCACGCGCCCATTTCCACCGGTGGCCAGCGTCTTGCCATCCGGACTGAAACACATGATATAAGTAGGCGCCTCCGGCAAAATCATCGTCTCTCGGACCAGGCCCGTCACCGCGTCCAAAAGATGAACGCGCGGTTGAAGGAAGTCCTCCGGCATTCGTTCTAAGGCTTGCAGATTATCTGGAATCGCGCGCGTGATGACAGCGATCCAATTCCCGTCCGGGCTGAATGCGGGCGCATACGCATGCGCCTTTTCTGTCAGTAGTAGCGTTGTGCTTGCGAGCTTTCGGCGCGTGACATCGAACAGGAAGAGCTTGCAGTCGCTCCGCATCCAGTTCGTCGCCGCCAGCATTCGCCCGTCGGACGAGAAGATATGCTGCGCGAGCACAGGGACGTCCGCATCTCGCGGGAATGATGCAAGCTCGCGGCCCGAATTCGCATCATAGAATTTCAAACGGAATGACGGATCGGCCGACCGGTCTCCTTCCGGGTAGATCAGGTAAGAGCTGACGAACAACCCTCCGTCCGGGCTGAATCGCATATCCCCAATTACGGCGAACTCTTCCGGAATCGGCAGCGCTCTTTGGATTTCTCCGGTCGCCATGTCGAGAAACCTGATTTCGGTCGAAAACTCGGCGTCACCTTCATCGCCAACCGCTAGCGTCTGGCTGTCCGGAGAAAAGGCGACGTTGCCTGAGAAGCTAGTGTCCAGCCGGCGAAATTCCTTGGTCTTTACATCGAATACGCTCGCGCCGCGACGGGTAATCCGCCCCCCGGCCTGGACAACCTCGTGTTCCGACGGAAGTTCCTCATACGCGAAGATTGTGGATCCGTCGGGTGACAAAATCATCCAATCGATCCCTCGCGGGGGCATGGGCTGAATCGTTTCGCGCAATTCTCCCGTGACGAGGTCCCAAACTTGAAGGTCGGTGTCAAACTCCCAGTGCATCGTCTGCTTGCCGTCTTTTTCGATTTTAGTCGGGAACGTGAGCTTGTGAGATACATACAGCGTTTTCCAATCCAGAGTAACAAGAAAACACGTCGAGCCGCGCCGATACTTTTCGCCCGACTTGATGTCCGTGAGCGGTTTGCCTGTTTCGACGTCCCACACGAATATGTGTCCGCCGGGATAATCGCCCGCGATGAGGCGCCTGCCGTCGGGAGAAAATTGAATTCCTGCGAATCCAGCTCCTTTGTTGGGGTGAATCAGCGATCGCTTCAGCCGTGGCGAGGTTTTTCCAGCTTGATCGGGGCTGGACGATTCTCTGCTTCGACTTTAGTTTCGGGCGGCTGTGGGTCTTCAGAAGGTGCGCTGGCGATGACTTGCGCTTCGATTTCACCGGCTTGGAGTGCGCCGGCATCGAAACTCAACGCAGTCGCTACCCACGCCAGCGCGAAAATGCCCGGAAAATACTGAAGCATCGCAAGGCTCCTGCGGGGCATGCACGGCATTTTCGTTCTCATGGTCGTTCGCACTGCGTCAATTTTTTGGTTTGTGGATGACGTCGCAAGCCAATCTCCCTCTTGGTCCAGAGTACCAAACCTGAAGAGATCAATTCCACGTCACCCGACGCATTGACCGACGAGCAAGCGGGACGCTTGCTCTACGTAGCATAAGCGTCCCGCTTGTGCGTCGCTGGAGATTCGCTTTTGTTGAACGCACCAAACATTGCAACGAGATGAATTCCATACCGGCAAACGATGGCCCCGGTTGCTGGGGTTGCATAGCAAATGCGGATCTCCAGCGCGCACCCACGGGGCCATCGCTCGGCCAGCAGCTCCGGCGACACGCACGCACTACGAAGCCGTGCGCGCTGCGGGAGCGTCAGTTCAAGCGATCGCTCTGACCCCGCCATCCACCGTTTACTTTGGCCAGAGTATCAAGCAAGCGAGACGCTTGCTCTACGTAGCATAAGCGTCTCGCTTGTGCGTCGGCTGGCTTGCAGCCTGTCCTACAATAGGATAACATTCCTCCGACGCATAAACGAACGCTTGATTTTCCTACCGGACGGCCGGACAACCCGATATCATCATTGATTACTGGGTCCACCGGATATACCCAAAAACTCATACCCAATATGCTCAGAATCCCCGTAATTCTGGCACTCTCCGCCGGCCTCGTGAGCAGCGCCATCGCGGGTGACGATGCGCCAAAAACCCCGCAGTTTGAGCCCGACGTGTGGCCGATTGTTTCGGCCCATTGCCTGAATTGCCACGGCGGCGATGAGCCGAAAGCGGGGCTCGATCTGCGAACGGTGGCGTCGATGTTGCGCGGGGGAGACAGCGGCCCCGCGCTCGATAAGGCCGATTTCCCTGCCAGCCTCCTGCTCGAAAAGATCGACAACGGCGAGATGCCGCCGCCCATGGAGTCCAAGCTTCCGCAGGAAAAAGCGGCCATTTTGAAAGAGTGGATTCGTGCGGGAGCGCCGGCGGCTCATCCGGACCTGGTTCCGCCTCCAGTTTCATTGGTTCATGAGGAGGATCGAAACTTCTGGGCCTTTCGGCCCTTGTCGCGTCCCGAACCACCGCCGATCGCCGATCGCGCGCGGGTTCGCACAACGGTCGACACATTTCTATTGGACAAGCTGCAGAAAAGCAGCCTGACGTTCGCTTCCGACGCCGAGACGCTGACGCTCGTGCGGCGGGCGTATCTCGATCTGACTGGGCTCCCTCCTTCCCTTCCCGACGTTGATGAATTCCTCGCCGACACGCGATCGGATGCCTACGGTCGCCTGCTCGATAAACTGCTCGCGTCGCCGCAATTTGGCGAACGCTGGGGCCGCCACTGGCTGGACATCGCCGGCTACACCGACACGGTCGGTTTCGACCAGGACACCGACAACCTGTTGATTGCGGAAGGCAAATGGCGTTATCGCGATTACGTGATCGCCGCGTTCAACGACGACCTGCCTTACGACCGCTTCATCACAGAGCAGTTGGCCGGCGACGAATTGGTCGATTGGCGCAATGTGCCGAAGTTCACGCCGGAGATCATGCGGCTGTTGATCGCCACCGGCTATTTGAGGACGGCTCGCGACCAGACGACCGAAGACGTGGGAGAGACGCCGCTCAATTACTTCGGCGTGTTGCATGACACGGTCTCGATCGTGGGCAGCGGCCTGTTGGGGCTGACGCTCAACTGCGCCCAATGCCACAACCACAAGTTCGATCCGATTCCACAGAACGACTATTACCGGATGATGGCCGTCTTTACGCCGGCCTACAACCCCCTGGCCTGGCGGCCCGTGCTTCCTTACCCGCAGAGCAAGCCCGATCGCGGCTTGCCCGATGTTTCGCCTGCCGAGCAGGCGATCATCGAGCGACATAACGCCGAGGTCGATGGCAAGCTGAAAGAGCTGCGCCAGAAATTGAGCGAGCTGAAAAATCCGCACGAGACGCGTTTGTTCGAGGCGAAGCTGGCGACCGTCCCCGAACCGATTCGAACCGACACCAAGGCCGCCGTGCAAACGGCAGCCGACAAACGCAGCGACGTGCAAAAATATCTCGCCGAGAAATTTGCAGCGGCCCTGACAGTCAAACCCGAAGAAGTCGCCGCGGCGCTCAGTGAATCGGAAAAGGCGGCCGTGGCCGCTCTCGACGCGCAGGTGGCGGCCACCGATGCGGGTCGGCTGAAATGGGGCAAGATTCAAGCCCTTTACGACGTGGGGCCGCCGCCCACCACTCACTTGCACAAACGTGGAAATCACGAGAGCCCTGGAGAAGAAGTTCAGCCGGGGTATTTGAGCGTGCTCGGCGACCCCTCTAAGCCAACCCAAGCGTCAGGCAGTTCCCCTCTGGGCGAGACCAGCGGCAGGCGGTTGGCACTCGCGCGCTGGCTCACCGAGCCGGGTTCCCGCTCTTCGGCTTTGCTGGCGCGGGTGATGGTGAACCGCATCTGGCAGCACGTGTTCGGCCAAGGCCTTGTCGCGACTCCGGAAAACTTCGGCCGCGGAGGCGAGCCGCCCACGCATCCCGAACTTCTCGAATGGCTCAGCAGTGAATTCACCCGCACCGGCTGGCGCGTCAAGCCCATGCTGAAATTGCTGATGACTTCGACGGCGTACCGCCAGTCGTCGCGGTCGGAGCCTTCCGTCGCGGCCGGCGCTGAGACGATCGACCCCGGCAATCGGCTTTTGTCTCATTCGCGGCTCAGGCGACTCGAGGCCGAGGCGATTCGCGATTCGTTGCTGGCCGTCAGCGGCACGCTCGACAAAACGATGGGCGGGCCTGCCGTGATCGTGAAGGCGAAGAAAGACGGCCTGGTCGAGGTCGATGAGAAAGCCAATTCCGACAAGAACGCCGCATGCCGGCGCAGCGTTTATCTGCTGACCCGCCGCTCGTACAACCTTTCGCTGCTCACCGTATTCGATCAGCCGCTGGTGCAATACAATTGCCCTTGCCGCGACGTGTCGGCCGTTCCTCTGCAATCGCTGGCGATGCTCAACAACTCGTTTGTCGCCGAGCAAGCCAAGCACTTTGCCCGGCGCGTCGAAGGCATGGCCGGCCTGAAAGGCGAGAGGCCGGTGCGAACGGCGTTTCGCCTGGCCTTGGCACGGCCGCCCACCGCGGCCGAGAATGAGATTTGCGCCAAGCTGCTCGACAATG
>DATGKC010000064.1:0-8575 GCA_035294845.1 Planctomycetaceae bacterium
CATGACAGCCAGCAAAATAGCCAACCCCGCAGGCAGACACTGTCGGCTCGGCATGCAATCAACCTCCAAGCATGGAATTTCTTCAAACGACGCGGTGGTGGGACATGACGACAGGCTACCATCGGTAAAAATTTGCGTCCATACCGTTGCGCCGGAGCGGTGCAAACGACGCGCAGTTCACATGACTTGGCGGGTCGAACAGAGGCAAATCGGCGCTACCAGGTCTTGAGCAACAAATAGCCGCGCGCCACCCAGCGCAGGCACCAGACCTTGAACGGATGGCATTTGCTGATCCGAACTTCGAAACCCATCGAGCCCGGCCCCCGCCGCGGCGCCGAAACAATGCTTTGAGCGTTAAGCGCGGCCGTTCGTAAAAAAGCTTCGACCTCGTGCGCCGTATATTTCTCGTCCATGCGAGCCGGCTCCACTCCCACGGCCGCCCGCACCGCGTTGAACTCGGAAAGCGCCGCCGGATGCGGGTCGCGGCGCGGCTCGTGAATAATGGCCACTCCGCCCGGCGCGAGCAATCGGTAAATCTCTTGAAACGCCTTCACCGGATCGGCCCAGTGATGAATCGTCGAGCGGCTGATGATGAAGTCGGCGCATTCGTCGGCGTAGGGCATTTCATGCACGTCGGCCCGCTCGATCGCAACGAGATTCTCGAGGTGCGCTGCGGCGATCGTCTCGCGGGCTTTGGCCAACATGTCGTCGAAAATGTCGGTGCCGATGATCTTCTTCCACTGCATTTCTTTATGAGCGGCCAGTTTGATGAGCAACTGCGCGGTGCCGGTCCCCACGTCGATGAGCATGCAAGGCGATCGGCCCAGGGCGCGATATTCCTGCCGAAGCCGCCGAATCGTTCGTTCGTCGTGCACTTCGACCGAATGCCGCGTGTACTCGTCGTACTTCCCGGCCGAGTAATGAACCGGCATGTTGGTGCGCACAGGCGATCTCCAGTGAACACGTCCCCAGGTAAGTCGGATTCGCCGGAATATTCCGGCGAAACAAAGCGCGCTGACTCGATCGACCTTGCACCGCGCGGCGCGACAGTGCGACAGCGCGTCAGTCTAGGCGCTGCAAATCGTGACTGTAAACGATTCGGGCCGCCAAATTAAGGAAAATTAATCAATCCGTCCGGGAAGATTCTCTCGTCGATGCCGCGACGCGGAATTCCCACAGCATCCGCTCTTGCCGGCTTCGTTTGCAGGATGAATCAGTGCGCTGGTAAACTCCAAACAACGACGCCGTCTCAAGAATCGAGTCGCAAAACGGCGAATGCCCGCACCGGCCTCAAATGGATTATGGTCCCCGGCAATCTTAGTGCTACGAAACTTGGGCTTTGAGATGAAATCCCTGTCGGGGTACGCGTTCGTGCCGTTGGTGAAGATTTTCTGCGTTGCGTTTGTCCTTTTCCTATCGAGCGCGCGTGCATCAGAGGCACTCGCCGCGGAGGCGGCCGACGAGCCGCAGTGGATCTGGGCGACCGAGAACGCCGGCCAAAACGCGCCGCCGGGACGCGTGTTTTTGCGCACCGCTTTTGAGCTCGTGGAACCGGACGAAGGGCGAGTCGAAATCAGTTGCGACAATGCGTACACGTTGTTCGTCAATGGCCAGCCCGCGGGGACGGGCAACAATTGGCAGAAGGCCGACGGTTACGACATCAAGACGTATTTAACGAAGGGACGGAACTGCATCGCCGTCATGGCCGAGAATTCCGAAGGTCCAGCCGGTCTTGTCGCTCGCGTCATGGTCAAGGCCAAAGGGCGCGAGGCCGTTTACCATTCCACGGGTAAACGCTGGAAAACGAGCACACAAGAATTTGAAGGCTGGCGGACCCCGACGTTTGACGACTCGAGCTGGAAAGAAGCGTCTGTGATCGGGCCTCTCGGAAAGGCCGGTCCCTGGGGCGAACAGGTCAAACTCGCAGGCGACAAACCGCCGCCTCCTGTGTTCACGAAAAAAGAGCGCCCCGCAGGCCCCTTTCAGCTCTTGGAAGGCGACCGGATCGTATTCATCGGCGATGCGCTGATCGAACGCGCGCAGAACAGTGACTATCTCGAGACTTTGTTCACGGCGCGATATCCCAATCGCGAGCTCATGTTCCGCAATTTGGGTTGGAGCGGCGATACTCCGTTCGGTGATGCGCGGGCCGGCTTCGGCTCGGCTGCCGAGGGTTTCGAGCAACTCAAGCAGGGAGTCTATGGACTCAAGCCGACGGTCATTTTTGCGGGCTATGGCGGAAGTTCGTCGTTCGACGGGCAAGCGGGATTGGCGCGCTTCCAGGCGGGACTGGGCGCACTGATCGACATGCTGGCCGTCACCAAGGCCGAGATCATTCTCTTGTCTCCGATCGCCCACGAAGACCTGGGGCGCCCGCTTCCCGATCCCGCGGCACACAACCGCAATTTGGAGCTGTACGCGAGCGCGATCCAATCGACAGCCGCGTCGCGCGGCCTGAGATTTGTCGATCTTTTCCATCGGCTCGGTGCGCCCGCCAAGGTGGATTTGCAAAAGTCTCCGGCCCCTCGAGACCAGCCGGCCAGGCATGGGCGAGTTCCGACTTTGACGAGCAACGGAATTCACTTGACGGATAATGGCTACTGGCTGGCGGCGGCAGCGGTCGAGCAAGGGCTGGATTTGGGCCGGCCTCAATGGGAAGTCGCTTTGGACAAGAGGGCCAAAGCCGTTTCGATCATCGGGACGCAGCTTAAAGAGGCCCGCGCGAACGACGGAAAGTTGAGCTTCCGGCTGCTGGATGAGCGCCTCCCAGAGCCGCCTTCACCGTTTCGCAACGCGGCCGGCAATCCTCGCGTGCTCCGGATTCTCAATCTCGCCGCCGGACGATATGCGCTTTCGATTGACGAAAAAGTCGTTGCCCGTGGCACGGCCGAAGAGTGGGCTTCGGGTATTGCGATCAAGCAAGGTCCGGATTTCGAGCAGATCGAAAAGCTGCGGCAGGCGATCGTGGCGAAAAATCGGCTCTATTTTTATCGCTGGCGGCCGCAAAACGAGACCTACCTGTTCGGCTTCCGCAAGCATGAGCAGGGCCAGAACGCGCGCGAAGTGCCAATGTATGATCCGCTCGTGGCCGAAGCCGAGGGCAAAATTGCCCGGCTGCGCGTTCCCGCAGAACGCCAATATGGCCTCGCCCGCGAATAAGGGCATCTTCTTCAAAAAGCTTTTGCATTGCCGGAGCCCGGCGATTAACCTGGATGGCGGCGCGATTTACGGCTGGTCTGGGGGCGTCTGGGCGACAGGCAGAGGGCACATGCGATCGAAGGGGTTACCGGTGTTGCTCGCGGTATTCGGGCTGGCGCTGATTGCGATCGCCGCCAGTTTGCATGAGGAAATTTCCCTCGGTTACGAGTGGCCTTTCATTGCCTTTGCAGCGGCCATTTGCGCGCTGGCGGCCGGCATCGCCTGGGAACGGCGATTGACGAAGCGACTTTGGGCCGAAAATCTCGAGTTGAAAAAACTCGCCGACCGCCAGCGCGAAGAGCTGTCGCAAGCGCAAAGGCAAAGCAGCGTGCTGCAAAGCGAGGCCGCGCTGGCTTTGCGCGATTCCGAAGCGTTGTACCATTCTCTCGTCGATCATCTGCCGCTGTCGGTTTTGCGAAAGAACGCCTCGGGCAAGTATACGTTCGTCAACCGCCGTTTTTTGGAGTTTTCGGGGAAAGAATCGGACGACATCATCGGAACGACCGATTTCGATCAGTTCTCCGAGGAGTTGGCGACAAAATACCGGGCAGGGGACGAACACGTGCTGGCGACCGGAGCGCTGTTCGAAGATGTTGAAATCTACAAGATGCCCGACGGCGAGGTCCGCCGCATCCAAGTCTTGAAAACGCCCGTGCGCGACGCCCGGCAGCAGATTATCGGCACGCAGGTCATGTTCTGGGACGTGACCGACAAATTCCGCGCCGAGGAAGCCGTGAAAGAGAGCGAAGAACGCGCGCGGCAGATCGTGGAAACGGCTTACGACCCGTTCATTTCGATCGACTCGGCCGGCCGCGTGCTCGATTGGAACACCCAGGCGCGCGCGACCTTCGGCTGGAGCCGCGAGGAAGTGCTGGGTAAGCCGCTGGCCGAGCTGATTGTGCCTGTGGAGTACCGCGCGGCGCACGCCCGCGGAATCCAGGGCTACCTCGAGACGGGCGCCGGGCCCGTGCTGAACTCGCGGATCGAAATTTCGGCGCTGCATCGAGACGGGCACGAGTTTCCAGTCGAGCTCACCATCTGGCCGATGCGGACGGAAGGGGGGTGCCGCTTTCACGCCTTCGTGCACGACATCACCCGGCGTAAAAAGGCCGAGGCCGAAATTCGGTCCAAGAACGAGGACCTCGAGACGCTGCTCTACGTGACATCGCACGACCTGCGCGAGCCGCTGCGGGCCATCGAGAATTTCTCGAGGATCGTCCACGAGCGCTACGCCGACAAGCTAGACGAGAAGGGGCACGATTTTTTGCAGCGCGTGGTCCGAGGAGCGCAGCGGCTGGACCGCTTGATTGAAGACGTGCTCACGCTGTCGCGCGTGCAGCGCACCGTGCAGCCGGCCGAAGACGTCGACACCGGCGAGATCGTGGCCGACGTCCTGCGGCACCTCGAGCCGCGAATTCGCGAGACGCAAGCCGTCGTTCGCGTGGGCGACGCCCTTCCCAATATTCGCGCCGATCGCCGCTGGGCGATGCAAGCCGTCCAAAATCTGGTTTCCAACGCTCTCAAATACACGGAAGAAGGACATCCGCCGGATGTAGAGATCGGCGGGTTTACGGGGCCGGAAGGAGTGGGGCTGGTCGTGCGGGACCGCGGCATGGGGGTTCCCCCCGATTACGCCGAACGCATTTTTCAACTGTTCCAGCGGGCCGTAAATCGTAATATAGAAGGAACAGGGGCCGGGCTGGCGATCGTGAAACGGGTCGCCGAGCGGCATGGCGGGCGGGCCTGGGTTCGCCCGCGCGAAGGGGGCGGTTCGGAGTTTATCATCACGTTCGGGATGGGCAGTGCGGCATGACGCAAGAGCAGACGACTCCCTTGCTCGATATTCTCATTGTCGACGACAACGAAGACGACGTGCTATTATTGCAGGAATCGATGCGCGACGAGCCGTCCGTAAACCTCGTGCATTCGGTGCACGACGGCGTCGAGGCCATGGCCTACCTGCGCCAGGAAGGCCCGTACTCGGGCGCTCCCCGCCCGGGCCTGGTGCTGCTCGACATCAACATGCCCAAGAAAAACGGGTTCGAGGTCTTAAGCGAGATGAAAGGCGATCCGCAGCTTCGCACGATTCCCGTCGTCATGCTCACCACCAGCAATCGCGATGCCGACGTGATGGCCGCCTACGGCTCGGGCGCCTGTTCGTTCGTGACCAAGCCGGTGAGCTTCGACCGTCTGAAGGTGATGGCCGGCCATTTCGTCAGCTACTGGACCAACGTCGTGCGGGTTCCCCGAGTCGAACGTTGATTCGAGACGCGTCCGCACAATTTACGGAGAATGAGCGATGGCCGACGACCTCAAGCCGCAACCGATCGAGATTCTGCTGGTCGACGACAACGACGACGACGTGGTGCTGCTGGAAGAATCATTCCGGGATTCGCACTTCGTCAATTTGCTGCAGGTCGTACACGACGGCGAAGAGGCGATTTTGTACCTTCGCCGGCAGGGACGGCACCAAAATGCCAAAGTGCCGGGTTTGGTGCTGCTGGACATCAACATGCCCAAGAAGAACGGATTCGAAGTCTTGCAAATCATGAAATCCGACCCGGTGCTGCGCACGATTCCCGTCGTTATGCTCACGACGAGCACTCGGGACGAAGACATCGTGCGGTCGTACGACGGAGGCGCCTGCTCGTTCGTATCGAAGCCGGTCAATTTCGAAAAGCTCAAAGAGGTGATCAAGCAATTCACGCTCTACTGGACGCTCGTCTCGGTCATTCCGCCGCTCCGCATGGCCGACGCCGGCGCGGCGAACTTGAAATGATCGCCCGCCTGGCCTTGCCGCGAAGGAAAGGGCGGTCACGCGCCGCTTCGCACGCAGGACCGAACTGAGCACCCCGATGAGGGTACCCGATGAGGGTGCTAGAGACACAGAGGCACTCTTCGCATAATGGCACGCGTCATCCGGTACGTGAGCCTCATTCCCGCTGCGATTCGAACTCCGGCTCAACGATTTCATCGCCCGCCGGCGTTGCCAAGGCGCGAATCACTTTCGGGTTCACTTGATTACTGACGAAACGGACCGAGCCATCAACCATCGCGAAATGTGCGCCGCCGGCGCCGGGGGGGCCGCCGAATCCGTCGAGGCTTTTTCCAACTCCAACGACCGGGTCACGAACGTTGGCAGGATGTCCCCACGGCCGAAAATTGCCGGCGGCCTGGCCGATCAGGATCGTGTTCGAAGAGCCGTCGCGAATATCGTCGATTCGAAGCGGCAGGTTGCGAAGGGCCGCGTCGTCTCGGGAACGGGTGGCGTCGATTTCCGCGTGCGACAGCGGACCCGACGCTTCTAAGCGTGAAATGGGGAGCACGTGCACGTTGCCGGCCAGGTGACTGAGTCCGTAGCCATCTTTGTCGAACACATCCGAAATTGAAGGATTGATGAATTCGGGCAAAGCGCAACGA
Organism: Planctomycetaceae bacterium; assembly: GCA_035294845.1. Taxonomy (GTDB): domain Bacteria; phylum Planctomycetota; class Planctomycetia; order Planctomycetales; family Planctomycetaceae; genus JACQFH01. Next base: position 6,619 of record DATGKC010000064.1, read on the forward strand.
AAAAGCCGGTCGTTCGGTGGCTGGTTCCAAGGCACAGCGAAGTCGATTCCGTGAGCCGAATACGACATGATGTAACCACCGATGTAGGTCGCCCATCCGTGCATCAACCGGCCGTGCTCGTCGATTGTGCCTCCAGGGGGAAACGTCGAGTTCATTTCGTGAAAATTGTGCAAGCCGTAGGCAACCTGCCGTAACGTGATCTGCTGCTGCGACCGGCGCGACTCCGTTCGAGCAGTGGAGATCATGCCGAACGCTGGTGCGGACCCAGGCCCGTTTGCCGCGGACTTCGTCGTCCGCCCGGTGATCAGCCAGACAGTTTGATGCGTCGCTCCCACCATCGCCGTGCCGGCAGCAAATGCGAGCAAGAGAGCAAACGCCGCGGCCAACGTTGTGCGAAAGCTGACGCGTGCTCTTGCGCCCGGCGCATTCCGGGCGTAGTGGCCTGCGAGCCAGCGCAGCGTGCGGTGGAGCGCGGCGATAAACGCGGCCGCGCACAATGCTCCCAGGATGATCGTCGGCCAGTCCACCGTCATTTGGGGAATGACCCGCAGGGGGAAATAAATCCACCCCAGCAGCAATTGCTCCGCCGCCGACGCGGAATAGAAAAATAGCCCGAATACGATTAGTAGCGCGAACCAACCGATGTGCGGTCGCCTTTTTTTCCGGTTAAGTCGCGCGCCTGAGCGCTCGCCTTCGGCGGCGCTGGCAGCGGGCTGGGCGGGGACTTCAGGTGTGTTCATGGAATTCGATCGGCAGCAGCAAGCCGGCGTTCAATTTCCGATGTGCGAAGGGAACCCAAAAGTCCGTTCGTGAGCAGGACCAGCCGCTCATCGCCGCTCAACTCGGGTTCGAACACGAGCAATCGGCCAGCCTCGTCGGCCATTTGGTTGGGTACGTACAGGAAACGAAGTCCAGCCCAACCAGGAATCTGCCACAACTCCGGATCGACCGCAGGTTCCGTCTCGGAGGGGAACTTTCTATCGTGCGTCGCGGCATGTTGCCAAAGGGCGAAGCGCAGGCGCTCCAGCGCCGCTCGACGAAGTTCGGGCCCGTCAGCCGGTTTTGTTTCGGCGAGCGTGTACGTCCACCCCTGCTTCTTCCACGCGCCAGGGGTCATCAACTCACGCGCCCCGGAAATCATCGTCAAGACAATTATGAAACACAGGCCCCAGAGCAAGACGAGACTCAGCGCGCGGCCGTATCGAAGTTTCGGGAATGCCGGAAAGTCGCTGCGGACAGAGTTCCAGAGGACCTTCACCCCCCAAGCCGACACCAACAAGCAGGCGAGAAAGAATGAGATCGCCTGCAACTGCGCCTCGCCGGTACCGGCGGGCTCTGGGAAGGCGGCGCCGGACGGTCGAGGATTGTCCGCCGTCCAATTCGTAGGCAGCAGCGCCGGCATACCTGCCTGGCACTGCGTCATCCGCACGAGCGCGACGAGCGCGGCGAGCAGGACCGCTGCGAAAGTGGCAAGTCGCATGATCGTGGCTCCGCGGGGTTTCGGAGTTGATCGACCTCTTGAAAGCAGCAACGTGTAAATGATAGCACGTTCCAGCTCTGATTGCGTCGCACGGACGCCGACACGATGCTTACGTTTGGAATGTCAAAATCGGCAGCCCGCCTCGATGAGGGCGAGTTGCAATTCACAGAGTCGATCAGCATACCGCATGCACCGAGCATGAATCATCCGATCTGATTCCGAAACGACGTCAATCTTTTGCAGCGAATCTGCAAACGAGCCAATGTCGCTGATAGCCAGCATCCGAGCGTCGGCGCCACCGATCACCGACGATGCCAATCCTGCCAAGTGGCCGTCGATTTCCGCGAGCTCGAGGAGCCACTCATGCAACTCGTCCGATTCGGGACGCTGCGGAAAATCAAGGGATTTCAAAGCGTCGAAAGCAGCTTGTAATCGGTGCATTGCCTTTCAGACTCTCACCTACAAGAATATCGTATG
>DATGKC010000065.1:0-6881 GCA_035294845.1 Planctomycetaceae bacterium
ATCCCAATTCGCCGCGTCCCGAGAGGAAGTGCTTCTGCTGGAGCGTGTGCAGGCGGCCCCAGCTCCAACCGAGCATGTCGGCGCCGAACTTGCCTTTGAGGAATTCCATTGCCCCGCGAAACGCCTGCACCAGGGTTTGACGCCGTTTGAGATCGCTTTCAAACCAGCCCGCCGGATCGCGCTCAATGAGTTGCACGGCCAGTCCGCCGATCGCCCCCGCGATGAGCGCTGCCTCGTCTCCCGAGAAACGTTGATTGGCGACCTGCTCGCTCCACAGTGTGAAGAAGACGCTGAAGATCGACGCTGCGACGCGGTCGGGCTCCATTCGGAAATCCCAGACTTCGAGATATTCAATTGCCGAACGAATCTCGCGAAGCGCCTCGGGCGATACTGCGATCGTTGCCCGCTCGTCGCTGCGTTTCATGGCGCCCGGCGAGGGCGAATCGATTCGCGCCGCCTCGGATTGCCCGGTCGACGTGATCGAGTGCAGCACATCCAACACGTGCGGAACGCACTCGACGGCGCGCAGCGAAACCGAGTCCTGGTGCATGCGCGCGAAATCGTCGCGATCGAACTTCGGTTTGCCTTCCAGCATCTGCCGAATCCGCACGGCCCGATAGCCGCTGGGCCAGGTCCCCGAAAGCGGGTAAGGGAAATCATCGGCGGCCACGCGATGATTGGCCGTGGCGATCCAGCCGCGCGGCGGGTCAGCCAGGTGCGGCATGCCTTCGAACGGAATCAGGCCGGCCCATTGATGAGCCGGGTCCCAGCCGGGGCGGAACCCGCGCTCCCACACATTGCGGATGGGAATTCGCCCGGTGCACTGATAGCCGATATGGCCGGCCGCGTCGGCAAACACGACGCAGAACGTCGGGACCAGCCACGGTTCGGTTGCGCGGCGGAGCTCATCCGCCGATTTGGCCCTGTCCATATTCATCAGGGCCGTGAGCCAGCCGCAGGGCGAGGCTCCCAGCCATCGCAGCGCGATAGGTCCCATCGTCTTGGCGGGAGGCGGCAGGATATCATCGACGATCGGCCCGTTGCGCGAAATGCGAATCGTCTTGCGCACGGGCTCGCGCCCCTTGACATCGATCACTTCCACGCGCTCGCTGGCCGGCTCCCATTGGCCGTCGAACAGAAAACTGCCGGGGTGAGCCGGGTCGACCCTCTCCTGGTACAAATCGCGCAGCGAGCAGAGGTTGTTGGTGATTCCCCAGGCGACGTGCTCGTTTTTCCCGAACATCAGGGCCGGCATGCCCGCGTAGGCGATGCCCGCCACGTTGAACGACCCGCCGCACAGCCGCACTTCGTGCCAGCACGACACGGCAGCGAACGCGATATGGGGATCGCTGGCCACGATCGGCTTTCCTGCAAGCGCCTTGGCCCCCGAAACGACCCAATTGTTGCTGCCATGACCTTCCGACGGATCATTCACCGAGACGCCGACCGGCTGCATGCCCGCGCGCGTCGCAGGATACGAACCGGGAGGTAAAATTGCCTCGGCTTCCGCTTCTGCGAGCAAAAACGCCTCATACAAAGGCCCGGTTCCCAGCCTCCGTTTTGCCAGCTCGGGGACGACGATCACTGGGAAGCGGCCCGTCAAGTACCAGCGGAACTCGCCCGCGATGGCCAATGAGTCGACAGGCTGCCAGGCTGACGGGCGGTAACCAAGCAGATCAAATTCGATGGGCAACCTTTCGCCGCTATCTTTGATGAGCGCATTGATGCCGTTGGAATATGCAATGACCAGCCGGCGTGTTTCGTCAGGCAGCGATTTCCATTCCTGCTCGGCGATCAAGTGCAGGCCGACGGTGCGGGCCACCAGATCGAGCTCGATTCCCTCGGGACCAAGAACTTCCGACAATCGACCCTGCGCCCGCCGGCGCAGATAGTCGAGCTGGAACAGGCGGTCTTGCGCGGTGGCATAACCGAAACCGAAAAACAGGTCTTCATCGTTTTCGGCAAAGATGTGCGGAATGCCCGCGCCGTCTCGCTGGATTCGCACTGAGCCTTTGATCGCAGCCGATCGCGTTCCGGAGAAGGGGGGCATGCGAGAGGCCGTCTCGCGCCGCCACCACGTCTGAAATTCATCGCGTGAAAAGCCCGCCGCTTCGCAGACGGCGGTAATGGATTCACCGGCGCCCAGTCGCGCCAGCAATTGCGAGGCAGTCAGTTGCATCGAGTGTTCCTCAAAGACCAGAGTTATTAATCCCTCCTCCCGTTCACGGGGGGATCGAGGGGGGGTTGTTACTCAAAAAGCAAAGTTCCGAATTTCTCGAACTCGTGAAAACTCGGACCGACGGGGACCCACGTCCAGCGCGTGGTGTTTCCGTCGTCGTAGTCCATGCGATAGAAATTCGCGCGCCAGCGAGTCCCCGGCTTGGGCGGAACGTTCTGGAGCGGCGCAAGTACGTCGTAGGGGATAAAAACTTCGGCCGTCCATCCACTGATCGCCGCCCCCGGTTTTTTCGGCCCCCCCGTGGCGGTGGTTGCCTTGCGAATTTTTCGCTGGCCCTCGTAATGCCAGGGAAGCCATCCCAGGAATCTGCCGCCGAAATTTGGCACGAGAATCGGCAGCTCGAAATTGAGCGGCGAGATTTCATATTCGAAATACGTCGTTTGCTTTTCGTCGGGCCAGAAAAAAGCCTCAAACACGTCTTCTTCCCACAGATCGGCAAAATCGCGGTCGATCTTCGCCGAGAGCTTTTTGTCGGCGCCGTCAAACAGAATATAGAGGCCCTTGAGAGAGTATAAAAGTTTGACCCGCGATTCGTAGAGAAGTCCATTCTTCGTGCGCTGGGGAATCGTTTCCCAGGCGGCCTTCGACCAGGCCTCGTGCTTGCCGTCGCCCGTCACGTCGAAATCGTCGGTGGCCCGCACGCGCAGAAGACCGGCAGCGGCCGGGCGATCACCGGATTCCGCGCGATTGGCCCGCCCGCCTTCCGCCGCGCCATCGAGCAGTCCCAACACCTTCGCCGCGTTCTTGTAGTAGACCTTCTCCAGCACATCGTCGGGAAGAAACAGTCCATAAATCATCCAAAAACCTTGACGGTGGTGGCTGGGAGCGGCATCGAAATACTCGTCATCGGTTTCCAGGAAGCGATAATAGATGCGGAAGGCATCGCGGCGGGGCGTCGTGTCGGTGCCGAACAGGATCCGGTCCTGGTATTTCAGGAAGAATTTGCGCGCCGTATAGGGCTGCCGGCCCAATTCCGAAATCCGCGCGTCGAAATCGACAACGATGTTGGGGTGCGCATCGAGCATCTGGCCGACTGCGGCGAGGTCTTCAGCATTGTTGCCGAAGTGAGTGTTGACGAACGTCGTTTCCGGATGCCGGGCGATGGCGCGGTGCAGTTGATCGAGAATTTCCTGGCGCGGCGGGAATTGCTCGCCGAAAAAGAGCCAGCCGGGATTGGCGTTCAGCTCGTGCCAGCGCTCGTTGAACCGGTCGAGCGGCGTAAAGAACGCGGCCGGATCGGAAACATGTATCACCACCGGCCGCCGGTGTTTGCCGCAGGTTTGCCAGATGCGATCGAGCTTGGGATCGTCGACCGGCATGACTTTGCCGTTTTTGTAGCGCCACCGGAGACCTAGGCGCTTGTCGATTTTCAATCCTCTGGCCCCCGCGCGAAAACTTTGTTCGAGCCGACGCACTTCGCGCTCGGTCCAGTCCGGCTCGTCGATCCCGTCGAAGTTGACCAGGGCAAACGTGAGGAAGCGTCCCGGATATGCCTGGTCGAGCGCGGCCAGCGTTTCAGTCAGCCGCTCATCCCAACTTCCATCCAGATTCACCACCGTCCGCACGCCCGCTTCATCCATTTCGCTCAAATACTTCTGCACCCGCTCGGGGGTGAGAAATTGCTTGCCACTTCCGAGGTGATTATGGATGTCGATCACGGGAAAGCGGGGAGTTTCGACAATAGTGCTTTTTGTGACGAGCATCGAACGCGGCTCCCAGTCGCGCAGCTTGAGCTCGCGGATGTCGTCGTCGGCATCAAGGAGACGAGCGGGCGCTGCGAGCAAGGCGACCAAGATGGCAGACAGCAGGAGCCGATGAGAGTATCGATATTTCACGTTGGCAGCTCCAATGCGGGAATGCGGCCGGAAAGCAAATACCTGCGAATCGCCCGATAGCGTAGCATACTGCCGCGCCAATCGGTGGGCGAGGGAGTATTGCTGGAGCCTACGCTGCGATCGCCGACGAGCCGCCGACGCGGGTGATCGCCAGCCGTGGCGCACGCATCAACTCAGGCCGAGCCGTACTAGGTGCCTGCGCGAAACCTCAAGCGCTTTGATGACGGCAGGAGGAGAAGGCCAGGGATTGCCCTGAAATTCAACCTCGACGCTGCAAGGCCCCGTATAGCGCCCCCGCTTCAGCATGCCGATCAGCTTCTTGAAATCGACATGCCCCCTGCCCAGCGCGGGAAAGTTCCACACATGGTGTCCGCCGATTTTGTCTTTCAAGTGGCACAGCCCCATCCACGGCACCGCGAAAGGCAGGTCGTCTTCGGCCCGCGTATCTCCGAAATACTCGCAGTTGGCCGTGTCGTAGTTGATGCGGACGTTCGGCCGATCCACGCGCTTGAGCAGGCGTCGCGACGTTCGCCCGGTCGCCGTCAGATCGCCATGCAACTCGATCGTGATGGTGATGTCGCGCTGGGCCGCGTAATCGGCGAGCTTTCCGATGTTCGCCAAAAATGCCGCTTCATTTTCGCGGGTCTCTTCGGCCCCGCCGACGGCCGTGTTCATGATCCCGATTCCCAGTCTCTCGCACAGATCGAGCGCGCGAACCGCGTCTTTGACCCCCTTGGAAATCATGAGATTCGAATGCGCGCTGAGCGCCACGGGCGTCAGCGCGTAACGATTCAATAGCCGCTGAACGCGCCCCAGGTCTTTCGGACCGGCCTCCAGGGGCACGTGCTCGATGATTCCCCTGATCGCCGTCAGCTCGACAAACCGGTAGCCGGCGCGGGCAATTCCTTCGAGAGCTTCCTCCAGGCTGTACGGCGCAAAACTTGTCGTGGTTGCGGCCAGCCGATTCGCCATTTTCATGCGCGCTTCTCCGCCACGGCCCCCGCAGCCAAATGCCCCGCCAACAACCGCTCGGCGTTCCGATGCAGGATGTCGTGGCGCGCCTCGTCGGAGATGCGGGCGAATAAGACGGCCCCGGCGTGATAGTGCTGGCTGTACCAGGGCAGATCGCTGCCAAACACGACTTTCTGCGAACCGGCCGTCTCGACCATGTATTCGATGAGACCGTTGACGTGCGGCGAGAGACTCGGCACGGAAGGCATCAGGCTGCCGCCGGGCATCTGCGAAAAATCAAGCGCCTGAACCACGCTGGTAAGGTCCAGATAGACGTTCGGAAAATCGCGAGCGATCGAGACTGAACGCTCCCATTCGCCGTATCCTGAGTGCCCCATCAGAAATCGCGCATTCGGGTATTTTTCGGCCACGTCGGCCAGCAGCGCGGGCGCATCGAACGGACTTTCGCCAAACGTGTGTACCAGAACAAGCAATCGGTGCTCGTCGGCGTAATCGAGTGCGCGGGCGTATTTCGGCGAATTCACCGGAACCAAATGGTAATCGGGCCAGAATTTCAGCCCCACGAAGCCGGTGAGCCTGGTGTAAGACTGGAGGTCGCCGGCCGTGATGTCGGGATAATGCGGATTGATGACCCAATACGCAAGAAACTCATCCGGATGGGCATTCACCACGTCTTGCATGAGCGCATTACCCCGCTCGACATCGCAGGCCAGGGCCGAATGGTGCGAGCAGACGATGCGCCGCACGCCGCACCGCCTGAGCCGCTTTCGCATGCGATCCAGCGGCGATGAAGGAAGATAACAGCCGTAAAAGGGGCCAACGTGCCCGTGCATGTCGATGATGGGGCAACTCGTCGAGTATCCCTGGTTAAGATATTCCTGTGCGATCGGAGAGGGATTCATTCGAGGGCCGCCTCGGCAAGAAGCCGTTCGAGGTTTTCTGAAGCGATCGCCCGGCGCTGGGCGTCGGAAATCTCGGCGTGCGCCAAAGCCAGCATCGCCGCGCCGCTTGAGTTGTCGGGGTAGCCCGATCCGAACACCAGCCGCGAGGCCGAATACCGCTTGCAGAATTCTTCGATTCCCGCGTCGACCACGTATCCCGATGTTTCGAAAGTCAGGTGCGGGTATCTTTCAATGAGCGGCCAGGCATAGCGGTCGAGCGGGTTGCTCCCCTGGCTGGCTGTAACGATCACCAGCTTGGGAAACGATTGCAGCAATTGAGCCACTTTGTCGAGGCTCGCCCGCACGAACAGCGGAATGCGGCGTTCCTGGTAGACGGCGAGCTGATCGCTCCACGTCATTTCGTCGACGAAGTAGCGGTGGTCGTCCTCGAACATCCTCAGACCGCGAATGTTGTGCCGCTGCATCCCTCGCATCAACTCGTCGATCGGCGGCTGCTCTTCTGTCTGGCTGGGAAGGACAGACCATGTGGCCCGCAGCCGCGGCTGGCCTTCGATCTCGTTCACGACCCGCTCATTGCCCACCGCGGGATGATCGTAGCGCATCGCCGTGTGATAGACGAGTGCCCGGTCGATATTCGAAAAATCCATCTCCTCGATCAATTCGGCGGCCGTCCGCGCGAAACGAAAGACGCGCGTGCGATAGGGGCCGAAGGCACAATTGCAATCGAAAAACTTTAAGCCCGCGCCGGTCGTCATGGCCATTTGCTTCTTAATTTCCCCCTCCCGCTTCACGGCTCCGGAAGGGGCATCGGCGATACGCTGCACCCACCGCGCGCCGATTGGTAAGCCGCCTCGAGGATCGCCAGATCGCGAAGACCTTGCCGGCCGCCGCAGATCGGCGGATGGTCGTCGATGATGCAATTGAGAAAATGTT
>DATGKC010000066.1:0-17400 GCA_035294845.1 Planctomycetaceae bacterium
ATGCGCCGGCCGGGCCACCCCAGCCGTGCGCAGGCTCATTTTTCGAGCACAGCGCAACCGAGTCTCAAAGGGCCTCACAAAATGATATGCAACCGTATGTTGCGGCAATAAATCGAGCGCCCGGCCGTCGGCCCTTTTTCGGGGATCAGTGAACCATGTCAACTCTTCCGGGCCGCGATTTTCCGATTTCACCCGATCTGAGGGAAATGCCGATATTGATTGCACGTTTCCGGGTCTGTTCCTGCAGCAGGGTAATCGCATGCAAACGTTTCTCGGCAGAAGATTTTCAGCCGGTATGGTCAAAGACGCTCGCTTGTTGGTTTTGTCAGCCTTGATGTTGTCAATCATCGCCATTCCGGCCGGCGTCGGTCTTTGCGCAAAAGATAAGCCCATCAAAGAACGCAGGGCCAAACGCAAGAACAAGGATGCGAATCTGCCAGACGAGCCGACCAGGGAAAACGACGGCTCGGCCGTCAAGGGCGAAGAAAGCGGCGCCGTGGCCCGCAAGGTCGATGAATCGGCGCGCTTGGCCGCCAACACCGATTCCAAGAATCTGCTCTCGTCGCTGCTCGAAGCGGCAAGATCGAGCCGCGACTCGATCCGCAAGTTCCCCGGCTACACGTGCACCTTCATCAAGCAGGAACAGCTCAAAAAGGGCCCTTTGATGCGTCAAGTCATGACGCTCAAGTTCCGCCGCGAGCCCTTCAGCGTCTATCTGAAGTACATCGAACCTCACGCCGGGCGCGAAGTGATCTACGTCGACGGCCGCAATAAGGGGAAGCTGCAAGTCCACGAGCCATCGGGGCTGGCCTCGGTCGTGGGGACGATCTCACTCTCTCCCACCGGCGGCGACGCCATGAAAGAGAATCGCTACCCCGTCACAATGCTCGGCATCGAAAAAATGCTCGACATTCTGATCGTCGAGTGGGAAGAGGCGCTCAAGCACGCCGACACGCAAATCCAGAGATACCCGCAGGCGAAGCTGGGTCAAATCGAATGCACGATGTACGAGATCTCGCACCCGCAGCGGCGCGAACCGTTCAAGTTCCAAAAGACGTGCGCCTACTTCGACAAGAAGACGAACTTGCTGATCCACATCGAGAACTATGGATACCCGGCCAAGACGAGCGAAGCGGCGCCCCTGATCGAAGAATACACGTACGCTGAATTGAAGACCGACGTCGCCGTCACCGAAAGCGACTTCGACGTCAATAACAACAGCTACGGATTCAAATAAGGCCCGCGGATCGGGGCCAGTGGAGGATACCGGGCTCGAACCGGTGACCTACAGACTGCCAGCCTGTCGCTCTCCCAACTGAGCTAATCCCCCGAACCGATGGCTTACGCCGTCGATCGACGAACCGCAACGTAGCATTCGCGCCGGATCGTGTCAAGAAGATCGCGCGACGCATCGGCCTTGCGCCGCGGCCGTTTGCGCCGCCAAGTCGCCTTGTCGAGATTCGCGCGGCCCGATACGATCGCCCGATTCCAGCCGTCCGAGGCCGGTTCCTCGCGCGAGAATCAGGGATGATTCGTTCGTGTTTCCTGTGGTGCAAACACCTGGCGTATGCCGTGCTCGTGTTGGCGCTGTTGATCTGCCTGGTCGAGGTGGGCCTGCGCGTCTACGACTCGGCGACGGCCCAGGTGACGCGCCGCGAGCTTTATGACCGCGGCATGGTCTGCAAAAGCTGGTTTGTGCACCACACGCTCAAGCCGTCGCACGCCTTCGCGGTGAAAGACCCCGATACGGGGCTGCGCGTGCGGGTCGCAGTCAATAGTCTTGGATTGCGCGGGCCGGAACCCGCCATTCCCAAGCCGCCCGGGACTTATCGCATTGTCTGTCTCGGAGACGATTCGACATTCGCCGCAACGACTGCCGATCCCGAGACGTTTTGCGCGCTTCTGCCCCGGGAGCTCGCCGGCCGCGCCGGGCTCGCTGTCGAAGTCATCAACGCGGGCGTTCCGGATTACTGTCCGCTGCTGGAATACCTGCTCTTTCGGCATGTTCTTTTGCCCTTAGAGGCCGATCTGGTCGTACTGTGCTTCGACATGTCGGATATCGCCGACGACTACCTAGTGCGTCGTTATGTCGTGATGAGCCCGCAGGGCTTGCCACTGGCCTGCGCTCATCCGGCGCTCGAAATGCCCCGTGGCGTCGGAAAGGCGAATTGCGAGGGGCTGCTCTTGTGCCCGCAAGTCATCAGGCAGCGGGTCAACTGCCTGCTCGCCGATCGCGTGTTGAGTGAAAAATCACGATCGATCGAATCGCCGCATTGCCGCTACTTGTGGCTGGAAGATCATCCCCCCGACTGGTCGACCTACATCAGCCAGGCTCTGGGGCCGATCAAGCATCTCGACGACCTGGTGCGCCGGAGCGGGGGGCGGCTGGTGGTGGCCGCCTGCCCGGCGCCATGGCAGATTTCAGCGGCGGCCAGCAACGGAGAAGGGGTGCGCGAACAAGCGGGAGTCGCGCGCGAGATCTGCCTGGGCAGCCGCCGTCCTTTCGAAGCGCTCGCCGAATTCTGTCAAAGCCACCAGATCCCCTTCTGCGACGTCTCGGGCGCTTTCGCCCAGGCAAGCCGGCCTGAGCTCTTGTTTTTGAAGAATGCGGCCGCGTTCTCCAGCGAGGGACACGCCCTGTTTGCGCGGCAGCTTTCCGATTTTTTGTTGCATCGCCTGCGCGGAGCCGACTTCCCGTCGCCGGGTTTGGAAGCGCCGCAGCCGCAGGCGCGGCTGGTTCCGCCGTAGTCAGTCAACGTCACGAAACCGATAATTCGATATGAGCACAAACGACAACTGATCGCCATCCGAGGTGCCCATGAACGCCATTGAAGCCGCTCGCAGATATTTCAATCAAGCCGCCGACCACATGGGGCTTTCGCAAAATATGCGCAGGCTCTTGCTGACCCCCAAACGCGAGGTCAAAGTCCAGATCGCGATGGAAATGGACAACGGCGAAATCGGAACCTTCATCGGCTACCGGGTGCAGCACGACGATGCGCGCGGGCCGATGAAAGGAGGTCTGCGATATCATCCCGAAGTTGATGCCGATGAAGTCGTGACGCTCGCGCAACTCATGACTTGGAAAACGGCCGTCGTCAATATTCCTTACGGCGGGGCCAAAGGGGGGATCGCCGTCGATATCGCCAAGCTCAGCCGCGGCGAGCTGGAGCGCATCACCCGCAGGTTCATCGACGCGATCCACGACATGATCGGTCCCGACAAAGATATTCCGGCACCCGACATGGGCACCAATGCGCAAGTCATGGCCTGGGCCGTCAACCAGTACGAGAAGTATCACGGCTTCAGCCCCGCCTGCATCACGGGCAAACCGCTGGAGCTGCACGGCTCGCAGGGGCGCGAGGAAGCCACCGGCCGCGGCGTCGTGATCGTCACCGAGGCCGTGCTCAAACAGCTCATGAAGACGCTGGCCGGAAGCACTGTGGCGCTGCAAGGCTTCGGCAACGTGGGGAGCTTCGCCGCGCGGTTCTTGCACGAGGCGGGGGCCAAGATCGTGGGCGTCACCGATGTCTCCGGAGGAGTCTGGAATCCGGAAGGTCTCGACGTCCCATCGCTCTTGCACTGGTCGGCCGATCACAAAGGCGTCGCCGGATATCCCGGCAGCGATCCACTCACGAACGATGAGCTGCTGAGATCCGAAGTCGATCTGCTCGTGCCGGCGGCGCTGGGCGGAGTCATCACGGAAGAGGTGGCAAAAGACATGCGCGCCAAGGTGGTGATCGAGGCGGCCAACAATCCCACCCGCGCAGAGGCCGATGAATTATTACACAAACGTAATGTCGTGGTGGTCCCCGACATTCTGGCCAATGCGGGAGGCGTTACGGTAAGCTACTTCGAGTGGGTCCAGAATCGCCAGCATTTCAACTGGGACCTGGCCCGCGTTCGCAAAGAGTTGGACCGCGTGATGGTCGACAGCTTCGATCGGGTCTGGAACATCGCCCGCGACAAGCACGTGTCGCTCCGTACCGCGGCGTACATCATCGGGATCGGCCGCGTCGGCCGGGCCACCGTCTTAGGAGGCATTTGATGCTCACCGGCGTTTCCGATACCGCCCTGGCGAAATGTTCGTTGTTTCGCGGCATGAGCGTTCACGAGCGACAAGAGCTGTTGGGCATGCTCGAAGCCAAGGCCTACTCGCCCGGCGAGATGATTCTCGCGGAAGGCGAGTCGATTCAATACGTCTGGATCGTCCTCAAAGGACGCTGCCAGGTCGTGAAGAAGGCGGAATCGGGCGCCGAGAAGGAGCTTTCGATCCTCGAGCCCTTCGGCGTCTTCGGAGAAATGTCGTTTTTCCATCCGGCGCCCCACTCGGCCTCCGTCCGCGCTCTAACCAACACCGAAGTCGTCCGCCTGCCGCGCGACAAGTATGACCACCTCTTGCGCGGCGGGTCCCTGGCGGCCTACAAGCTGGCGTTCAATACGATGGGGGTGCTGATCGAGCGGTTACGACGCATGGACGATTGGATCGCCGAGCGCCTGGAACGCAACAATGCTCCCGAACACCACGAAGAATGGATGGACTTTCAGTCGAAACTTTACACCGGCTGGACATTTTGAATCGACCCCGGCGATCGGCTGGACATGGCCCACGCTCACGCCCATTCCCACTCTCACCGCGCACCGGCGAGTCATTATCGGGCTTTCGCCATCGGCGCTGCGCTCAATCTCACGTTTGTCGGTCTGGAAGTCGCGTTTGGGCTTTGGTCGCACTCTGTCGCGCTGCTGGCCGATGCGGGACACAATCTGAGCGATGTATTGGGCCTGTTTCTGGCTTGGGCGGCGGCCTATTTGAGCACGGTCGAGCCGAATGAACGCCGCACTTACGGTTTGCGGCGGAGCTCGATTCTCGCCGCTTTGCTCAATGCGCTGATCCTGTTGTTGGCCACCGGCGGCATCGCCTGGGAAGCCGTGACTCGCTTCGCCAGCCCTGCGGCCGTCGGTGGAGGAACCATGATGGCGGTCGCCGGCGCCGGCGTGGTCATTAATGGCGCCACCGCGATGCTGTTTTTTTCCGGATGCCACCACGACCTCAACGTGCGCGGAGCATTCCTGCACATGGCGGCCGATGCGGCGGTGTCGCTGGGCGTCGTCGTTTCTGGAGCCCTCGTGCAGTGGCAGGGCTGGATGTGGATCGATCCCCTGGCAAGCTTATTGATTGTGGCGGCCATCCTGATCAGCACTTGGGGCCTGCTGCGCGATTCGGTCAATCTGGCGCTCGATGCGGTGCCCAAGGGCATCGACCCGGCCCTCGTCCGCGATTACCTCGAAAGCCTGCCGGGGATCAGCGGCGTGCACGACCTGCACATCTGGGGCATGAGCACGACCGAATCGGCCCTCACCGTGCACCTGGTCAAGCCCGACGGACAAATCGACGACGCATTTCTGGCTGACGTCGAGCACGCGCTGCACGACCGCTTTGGCATCATGCACCCCACAATCCAGTTGGAGCGGGGTGACGCGGCGCATTCCTGTAAGCTCGACCGGTAAGTCGCGGCCAAGACGCGATTCAGACAGGAACGAGCTCAGGCGAGCCGCGGGCGTCAGCCCGTGGGTTGAGGACCGACGAATCGGAGTCGCAGAACCAGTTCCGGTCATGTTCCTCAGGAGCCAAAAGGGGGCAACCCATTCAATTTCATGGATGCATATACTTGGAGTGCATAATTCCCCGAAAACAATTTTTTCGCAAGCCGCATGCCGACTTTGCCGCTAACCCTCCGCCAGCCACGATTTGCGGAACGTTTCCCGCGACCGACGCCCGCGCGTCGAAAATCGACGAGGCGGGCAAATTTGAGCAGAAATCCAGCAATAACTTATTTGTTGCGTTCGGGTTGCGCCAATGCGAGTCTTATGCATAAGTCTCGGCATGGTTATGCATCCACGTATGTTGATTTCATTGACATAAAAGCCAACGGCAAGACGGCCAGTCGCACACGGGCGTCCGGCGTCGGATCAGGCGAGCCACGGGCGTCAGCCCCGTGGGTTCGGGTGGGAGACGAACCACGCCCCGAAGCGGGGTGCCAGCAGCGCGCGGCGACACTCGATCGTCTCAATCGAGGCGCGGTGGAGCATCATGATGAATAGTTTTGCCCATGCGTCCATTCGGTTTTAGGGTCAAAGTTGCATTCGTCTGGCATCCCTGCCAGGGTGCTGCTGTGTTCATACCGTTGAACCGGAGGTTTTCGCTTTTCTTGACCCGCGTCCGCGTCGCGGGCCGCGAAATCCTGGACGAATTCCTCGGACCGTCATTTGATCTGGTCGGTAGGCTAAAGCCGGAATCGCAACTTGGGCAACGCGAAGTCGCACCCCGAATAGGAGTGCAAGCCAATAGCCGGGGGTCGAGCGCAGCGAAGACCCCCGGATGTGCGCGGAAGAAGAACTGCACCCCGAAGAGGGGTGCCAGCAGCGCGCGGCGACACTCGATCGTCTCAATCGAGGCGCGGTGGAGCGTCATGATGAATAGTTTTGCCGACGCATCCATTCGATTTTAGATCAAAGTTGCATTCGTCTGGCACCCCTGCCAGGGTGCTGCTGCGTTCATACCGTTGAACCGGGGGTCTTGGCTTCGCTCGACCCGCGGCTATCGGCTGGCAACCTTTCAGGTTGCCGGTTCCGGCCGCTCCATCGCTCTCGACAGAGATCCAAAATGTGCGCGGGAGATCCAGCGCGCCAGTTTATTGAGCGTCTCGTTTTTGACGTAGACGTGACCGAGAACGCGCCCAAGCCCCGTCGATGACATAATCGCTTCTGGGCGGAAATCTGCACGCCTTGATTTTCTCGCACTTACTTGCACTTGCGTCCCCATCTCGAATCGGAAGCAAACCGAACCAGGTCAACTTGCGCCGGGTCGAAAAATTGGGAGACCTGCCGGCGATGGGCAGGCGGGTCGTGCGCCGCGAACGGCTGGAGGCGGAAACCCGCTGGTCGCATTTGACGCGCACCGGGAACAAAGCGCCCGCGGGTTACGTTGAACTTGGAGAACTTTGCCGAGTTCATCGCGGACAGGTCACGGGATTGAACAAGCTTTGGATTGCCGGCGACCATAGCGATGACCTGCCCGCATCGGTGCTTTTCGCAACGGTTACGAAAGCCCGTGAACTGTTCGCGGCTGGCCCGGTGCTGAAAGATGCGTCCAGGCTGCGGCGGGTCATTGATTTGCCGGTGGAACTGGACGTCTTCGATCGGCCGATGCGAAGGATCATCGACATTTTTTTGTCGCGAGCGAAAGTGCTGGGGGCAAACTTGGGATACGTGGCGACGAATCGCAAGGCATGGTGGTCTGTCGGATTGCGGGAACCCGCGCCGATCCTGGCAACGTATATGGCGCGCCGCCCTCCCGCGTTCGTTCGCAACCGGGCGCAAGCGCGGCATATCAACATAGCGCACGGCATCTATCCGCGCGAGCGAATGAACGATACGATTCTGACCCGCCTGATCGAATACCTGACGCGCACGGTCTGCATGACGCAGGGGCGAACCTACGCCGGAGGATTGACGAAATTCGAGCCGCGGGAAATGGAACGATTGTGGGTTCCGAATTTGGAGATACTCGCACAGGGATGAACGATGATCGACCCGCCGCGATGGAGTGCGGCGGAGCCGTTTTCTCGGTCGCCTTCTCGCCACATGGCAGACTCTTCGCCGGCGGCAGCGCCGCTCGCCGTGCAGGTTGCACCCGAGTTGCACCGATCCGCGAGAGCCGAACTACGCAACCCGCCGTGAGGAATGACGTTGCGAACGTGTTGCGTTGACTTACTGGCAACGATACGGGCCGCGGACGGGCCGGCAGCACCCGGCCGGGGTCAGATTCGCGGTCGATGACCGTGGCCCGCCGGTTTGAGGTGTTCAAGCCCTTTCATCTGCGGTGCGCCCCAGTGGCAGGGTGCTGCTGCGTCAGCCGGGGCGGGTCCGGGAATCCTGGAACCTCCCCGCACCATGATTCAGTACCGCCGCGGCGCTGGCTCCGAATGGACGCCCCTGGAACCGGACGTCCAAGGCGAAAACTGCGAGCCGCAGTGTCGCGATCGGTCGAGGTATCGAGCCTCAACCCGCAAGCGCCGGGCGTCCAGGTCACGGGCCGGCAACCTCGACTGGCGGGCGTTCAGCTCGCGGCGAGCGCCGCCCCGCGAGCTACCGCCCGGCGTCCGGCTTGTCGATAATCCATCCCGACACGACCCGGCCCGTCGCCTGTTGCTGGTCCGACGTGCGCCGGTGTCGCGGGCCGTGTCTCTCTCATGGTACGGGACCAAAGACAAGCTCATTGTAATCTGCGGAAAGTCCGTCTTGCAGACCGCGAAGGGTGCGAGACTTCCCCAAAAGTTCATCCATGTCGAGAACCAGAATGGTCAACCCATCAATTTGGAACCTGTGCCGGACAAGTTCCGCATGTTGCGGCGTCTTGAATTTTTCTCCACCGCCGGCTCTCCCAGCGCGGGCAATGAGAATTCCAAATTTGACCCGGTGAAACAGACACTTCGCGCCGAAATCGCGCAGCTCCGCGCTACTCACAGGGCCGGCCGACGATTTGCATTCAACCAAACCGCAGCCCGGTTCAAGTGCAAGGTTCGCTGTAATTGTTTACCGCCCCGGGAAACTGATCTTGCCACGAACAGGCGTTTTGCGGCATTCTTTGCGTCAGCATGGACGCGAGAGATGCAAGAATTCGGGAGTTGGAAGCCGAGAACGAGCAGCTCCGCCGGGAGGTACGCGAGTTGCGTGCGACGGTCGAGCGGCTGACTGCGGCCTTGGAAGCCACGCAACGGGCCGGCAAGCGCCAAGCGGCGCCCTTTCGCAAAGAAGATGGCCCCAAGCTTGAGCCGAAGCCGCCCGGCCGCAAGCCGGGAAGACGCTATGGCGAGCAAGCGCATCGTGCGGCCATCCCGCCCGAACAGATCGACGAGCGGTATGAGGCGCCTGTGCCCAAACAGTGCCCCAAGTGCGGCGGACGGCATATTGAGGAAACGCACTCGGCCAAACAATATCAGACCGAAATTCCGCGCCGTCCCATCCACCGTGAGTTCACGATTCACTTCGGCAAGTGCCGGGACTGCGGCGGGTCCTTGTAAGGGCGTCATCCGCTCCAAACGTCCGACGCGGTGGGAGCGGCGGCCAGTCAACTCGGGCCTGATGCACACGCCGCCTTTGTAACGCTGAACAAGGGGTTGGGTCTCTCGCACGGGAAATGCCGCAGCTTTTTCCGTGACATGTTCGGTATTGCGATCTCGCGAGCCACCAGCGTCCGCAGCCTGCTCCGCACCGCCGCGCAGACGGAACCGGCATACCAGCAGTTGCGCCTTGCCGTGCGTCAGTCGGCTTGGGTGGTGCCGAGGAGCGGTGAACCTGCCGCGGGCCATCTTGTCGCTCATCGACGAAGCGTTTTCGCTTCGTCGCCAATGGCGCGGCCACCGGCTCAACCGGGATGATCTGACGGACGCCGGCTTGCGGCTGGCATGCCGATTGGAGCACGTAGTCTCCGGTCGATTCACTCATGCGCCGAACCGGCGCTGGCGAAGCACGTTCTGGGCCACGCCATCAACTGGTTCTGGTTCCTGATGGATCCCACGATCGACGCCACCAATTGGCGTGGCGAGCAGGCGATTCGTCCGGCGGTTGTCAACCGCAAGGTGTGGGGCGGGAATCGGACGTGGGCAGGCGCCAGGATACAAGCGATCCTCACTTCATTACTGGTCACGCTCCAGCAGCGGGGCCATGAAGCGCTGGAATGGTTCGCCGCCGCCCGCTGCGCCCAGGCGCCGCTCCCGCTGCCGCCATAAAGCGCCGTCAGCCGGCGCGCTCACTCTCCTTCTTCCACCCCAAAAGTCTTCCGACCAACCCGTCGGCGTTGCGCAATTGCTCGCTGCGCGCATCATCCGCGCCGGCGCATTCCGTCTGCCCGCGCCGGGCGGTAAACAATTACAGTGAGCGTAGGGGAATCAATTTCGCGGGCAACGATTGCAAGATTACAGAGAGGATGCCCTTTCGAGATTCGTTCGCGCTTGTGCGCTTCGTGCTTCAGGAATTGGTCATGGTGAAGTTGGGCGAGGGACCATGCCCCTTCCCATTGACCGACCGTGAGCAAATGCAATTCGATTCCAAGAGGTTTCCGCTCGTTTTCCGACCTTTTATCCCATTCGATGAAGTAGTCGTACAATATCGCGTCGTCCGTCTGCATTGCATCTCGACAGACCTGGCGAACGGCAAGACTTTCGCCGACGTTACCGGGGAAGATGTCGCCTCCCTTTTCTCCGAAGGCCGCGCGAAATCGCCGAAACAGTTCATCATTTTGGGCAGTCATCTCTTCGCCCCTTTCATTCGTCCCTGATTGCAGCCCTGCCTGTGTCTTGCCTCCGTCGGTTCCATAGTGTAGATATCACCACCCCCAGTGGTGACAATCATTTTGCCGCCAAAGCTGTCGAAGTGACTGGCCCTTCAGCCCGAGACGAAAAATCTCCTGAATTCAAATTGGTCTTGATCGCAACAAAAAAGCCGACGTGGTGGAATACCCGGAGGTCTTCCACCACGCCGGCTTACCTGCCAACGAGCCACCCGGCACAACCGGATTGCTCTTTATTTGGTCATCCGACGAAATTCAAGCGAGCAATTCGGCCCGCTCGATTTGCCTATGGTGACGTGCGGGGGATTGAATAGCGAGGACAAAATGTCCGTCGGCGAGATTTGTGTGTGCGTCTCGAAAACAGGTGGAAATTTGCGACGGTGTCAGTGCGGGCGGTTTCATCGATAGTCCGCCGCGGTTCTGGGCAGCAGCGGCCCCTGACCGAGTGCCGGACCCGGGGCGATTGCGTCGAGGCTGGCAGCAAGCGAGCGAGCCAGGGCTCGGCAGTTTGGCTCTTCAAGGAGACTGGCGTGGTGTCCTGGGACGGCTTTGACGACGGCGCCTTCTTCGGCCACAGAGCCCCAGCCCAGATCGGGTTCGTACGAGTGAAACAGCGGCCGGGTATCCGCGCGGAAGACGGTGATCTGCCCGGGGTAGCTGCGCGTTTCATAGCTGTTCCAGATTTCGAAATAACGTCGTCGCGCGGCGAGCAGCGCCGCAGGAAGGCCGTCGGCGTCGAAGACGTCTTCGAGGGCCCTGCCGGCGGCCCCGCCCTCAGACCAGTAAACAAAGCGCCAAAGGCGCCGGAGCAGGGAATGCCGCTTGATTCTCAGCCGCTTGCGCAGCGCGCCCGGTCGCGTCTTCAACAGGTCGGTCATAATCCAGCGCGGGACGTTTGCGGCGAATCGAGAGACAGCCCTCAGCCGCCCGCGAATGGTTATAGCCGCCGGAAGGTCGCTTTCGGTGTCGATGATCGCCAGGAGCCCCACGTCTGACCGGGCGGCGCGCAGTTGCCGGGCGATCTCGAAAGCGATCCTGCCGCCGAACGAGTACCCTGCCAGGGCGTAGGGGCCTTGAGGTTGATGGCGGATGATGTCTCGAATGTAGCGGGCGGCCATGTCGTCCAGCCGTTCAAAGTCCTCTGGAACGCCGCCCCGGCGCGGAGGCTGCAGTCCGTAGACCGGCTGGTCGGGAGGCAAATGCCGAAGCACATTTCTCCAGAACAGCAGATCGCCGCTCAAGGAGTGCAGCACGAACAGCGGCAAACGCAACCCGCGCGGCTGGATTTCGACGACGCAGGGGGCCGGTTCGGCCGACCGTCCCCGCACGTGGTCCGCCAGCCGCCGAATCGTCGAGCTCTGAAAGAGCGTCGCCAAGGGCAATCGCACGCCGAATGCGGCCTCGATCCGCGATAGCATCCGGGCCGCCAACAACGAATCACCGCCGAGTTCGAAGAAGTCCTCGTGGATCCCCACCTGACTCCGTCCAAGCAGCGCGCACCACATTTCGCAGAGCTGCGTTTCGACGGCCCCATCTGCCGCAGCGTTTTGCCGTTGCCGATCGGGCTGGTCCTTAATGTGAACCGGCAACGACTGACTGTCGAGACTGCCCTGGGGGGCATCCGGCAGCGCTGCCAGCGTGAGCGACGTGTCCGGGGCGCTGACCGCCGCGCTCAGCAGTGCGGCGTAATCCCGTGCGAGACGCGTTGCGGTGGCGTCATCAAACAAGTCGGTGTTGTACTCGAGCCGCGCTTCGCAGCTCGAACCCGAATCGGCAAGCGTCATGAGCAGATCGAATTTCGCCGTCCCGTTGTCGACCCGACGCGCGAGGGCTTCGATACCGGGCAGGCAAAGAGTCGGCAACCCGTCGTTGAGCATCACAAACATCGCTTGAAACAGCGGCGCATGCCCGAGGCTGCGGGCGGGCCGAATTTCCTTCACGACCTGTTCGAACGGCACGTGCTGATTCGCAATCCCGCCCACGACCGCGGCACGCACCCGCTGGAGCAACTCTCGAAAGGTAGGTCCTCCGGCCAGATTCGTGCGCAGTGCCAACGTGTTGAGAAACAAGCCGACGAGCGCCTGCGTTTCGGGCCGGTCGCGCTTTGCGACGGGCGTGCCGACCACGACGTCGTCTTGCCGGCTGTAGCGGGCCAACAGCGCTTTGAACACGGCCAATGCGGCCATGAACATCGTCGCCCCCTCGGAACGCGCCAGTCGACGGAGCCCTTCAACGGCCTGGGGGGAGATCGAAAAACTGTGAAGTTTTCCCCGGTACGACTGGAGGGCGGGACGCGGACGGTCAGTCGGCATCTTCAATAAGAGAGGCGCTCCACCAAGCTGACGGCGCCAGTAGGCGAGCTGCCGCTCGATGTCTTGTTCCCCGACTTGCGCAGCGCGCGGAGCGGAGTCCTCCGTACGACGCGTTGCCGCGACCTGGTTGTCTCGGGGCGAGCCACCAGCCTGCCTCGCATAGTCTTCGGAGATCTCGTCCACCAACAGCCGCAGGGACCACTCATCGCAGATGATGTGATGGAACGTCATCATCAGCGCGTGCTCGCGCTCATCCAGGCGGAAGAGCCTGGCCCGCAGCAGCGGGCCGCCGCTCAAGTCGAATTCGTGACGCGCCGCAATCGCCATCTGGCGCTCGCATTCGGATTGCCGCTCGGTCGCCGCGAGCTCGGAGAGATCCTCGATTTCGAGCGGCGGCCGCGTCGTGTCCGGCGAATCGACGATCCGCACGGGCCGGCCGTCGACCTCCACGAAACGGGTTCGCAGCGCCGCATGGCGACCGACTGCCGCATGGAGGGCCAGCCCCAGGCTGCGCGTGTCCAGCGATCCGCGAAGCCGCATCGCCAGCGTTATGTTGTAGGCGGCCTTCTCCCCCGCCAACAGGTGCAGAAACCACATCCGTTCTTCGGCCGGCGACACAGGCTGTGCGTCGCCCGCGAAGGGGCGGTCGTTACGCGAAGAGGTCCGCACCACGGCCGCTGACGACCGTTCGTCCAGCCAGCCGGCCAGATCGGCCAATCTCGAACGTTCGAATACCACCTGCAACGGCAACGCGACCCCGAAAATCTCGTTCACGCGCGCGGCCATCCGCGCTGCGACCAGACTATGACCACCCAGTGCGAAGAAGTCCGACTCGGCGCCGACCTGCTCCACCTGCAGAACCTCCCGCCACAGCGCGGCCAGACGGCGCTGGCTTTCGGTCGTCGGTTGTGCGCCGGAGGGCGTCATATCCCAGCCGTCCCCCTCCAGGTCCCGCAGCGCCCGGCGGTCGATCTTCCCGTTCGGCGTAGACGGCATCCTCGCGAGACTCACAAACGCCGCGGGAACCATGTACTTCGGGAGCCGCTCGACGAGATGCTGGCGAAGTGCCGCAGTGGTCGGCTCTGCGTCGCGGGCCGTCACATAAGCGACCAGGCGTGCATCGCTCCCCGCCTGCCCCAGGTTGAGCACCGCGCACTGCCGAACCGCCGGATGAGTCCCGAGCACGGCTTCGATTTCCCCGAGCTCCACTCTGTAGCCGCGAACCTTGACCTGCTGATCCAGCCGTCCCAGAAATTCGATCGTCCCGTCGTCGCGCCAGCGGCACGAGTCGCCCGTGCGGTACAGCCGATCGCCCGGCATGCCGAACGGATCGGGCACGAAGAGTTCTGCGGTCAACTCAGGCCGCCTCCAGTAGCCGCGCGACAACTTGGGGCCGGCCAGGTGAAGCTGTCCGGCAACGCCGACCGGAGCGGGCTGCAGGCGGTCGTCGAGGATAAAGGCTCGCGTTCCCCCAATCGGGGTGCCGATCGGGACGCTTGTTGCGTCCCGCGGAACGCGATAGCAGGTCGAGTAGACGGTGTCCTCCGTCGGTCCGTAGAGATTGAACACGTGCTCGACCCCGGCGGCGCGATAACACTGTCTTGCCAGCTCCGCGGCCAAGGGTTCCCCCGCCAGCCCGATCGTCCTTACCGAGCCAGGGATGTCGCCGCCGCGGACAAGCTCCTGCATGGCGGAGGGCACTGTATTGATGAACGTCACCTCGCCGGCAGCCGGGCAATCTCGCAGAGCGAGCACATTGTCGACGACGATCACCCTCCCCCCGCAACTGAGCGGGGCCAGCATTTCAAAAACGGCGAGATCGAAGCAGAGCGAGGTGGCGAACAGCATCCCGGCGAGCTGCCCGCGGCCGAAGTATTCCACGGCCCAGTCGATCAATGCGACCGGCCCACGATGCTCGATGGCTACCCCTTTCGGCCGCCCTGTCGACCCCGAGGTGTAAATGACGTACGCCAAATTCGCGGGGCCGGCGCAACGGTCGGGATCGCCTTCGCCCTGGCGCGCGATCGCCGCCCGATCGCCATCGACCAGGATCTCCCGCGCCCGGTGCGGGGGCAGCGTCGATGCGAGGGCGCCCGCGGTGACGACCACCGCAGCGCTCGAATCATCGAGCATGAACTGCAAGCGGTCGCGAGGATAGATGGGATCCAGCGGCAAGTACGCTCCACCCGATTTGAGCACGGCCATCACGGCCGCAACAAGCTCGCACGAGCGCGGGAGGAAGAGCCCCACCACCGTCTCGGGCCCGACGCCCAGGCTTCGCAGGTGACGCGCGAGCTGGTTAGCTCGACGATTCAGTTGTGTGTACGTCAGTCGCTGCCGACCGCAGATCACGGCGTCGGCTTCCGGCGATTGACGTGCCTGCTGCTCGAACCGCTCATGCGCCAGCCAAAAAGCGTGCGCATCGGGAACCGCGCCCTTCGGGCCCGTCGGCAATCGCGCCCGATCCGGCACCAATCGCTCTCGCAGACGGCGGTCGGGTCGCTCGAGGTCGGTCATCTGTCCGGGAAAATGGGCCTCCTGCAACTGCCGCACGACGGCCTGCGCCAAGTCGGCCACCGTGGGATGATCGAAGAGCGCGCGGGCCTGAAGCTCCACTCCAAACCGGGCTTGCAGTCTTGCCACGACGACCATCGCCATCAGACTCTGTCCACCGAGGCCGAAGAAACTGTCTCGCACGCCCACGCGGTCGAGCCCCAGCACGTCGCGCCAGATGTCGGCGATGATTACTTCCAGTGCCGTTCGGGGAGCCACGTGGTCCTCGTCCCGATCCGACTCCTCCCGGTCCGGAATCGGCAACGCCGCGCGATCCAGCTTGCCGTTGGGCGTCAGCGGCAGTTGCTCGATGAAGACGAACGCCGCCGGCACCATCGCCGCCGGCAAATGCCGCTCGAGGAACTGCCTGAGCGCGTCCGCCGAGACCGATTGGTCCTGGGCCCGTACGACGTAGGCTGCCAGGCAGGGGGGGGCGGGTGCGCTTCGGATCGGCACGACGGCGCAGCTCTTGACGCCGGGATGCTGCCCCAGGACGGCGGCGACTTCCGCCGGCTCGACGCGCACTCCGAGAATCTTGGTTTGATCGTCCCGCCGGCCCAGAATCTCCAGCATCCCGTCCGGCAGAAAACGCCCCAGGTCACCGGTGTAAAATATGCGGTCGGCCTCGTCGGCCGTGAACGGGTTCTTCGTAAAGCCGTCTCCGGAGGGCCAATTCAGATAGCCGAGCGTGCGGAACGGCGTGCGAATGACAATCTCGCCCTCTTCGCCCGTTCCGCAAAGTCGGCCGGCTTCGCTCACCACGAGCGCCTGCGTGTGAGGAATCGGCGTCCCGATCGGCTGGACGCCCGGCATGGGCTCAACCGGCACTCGGTAAAAGCAGCGCGCCATGGTCGTTTCTGTCGGGCCGTAGAGATTGACGATCTCGGCGCTCGACGACAATTGGTCTCGCCAGCGCCGGACCAGTCGGTCGGTGAGCGGCTCGCCGGCGAAGAAGACCAGGCGCATTCCGGGCATACCGATCCCGTTCGGCGCGTTGTCCAGCCAGAACTCGGCGCGCGAGGGGACGACGTGCAGAATCGAAACCCGCTCCCGCTCGAGCCAGCGGAAGACGT
This sequence comes from Planctomycetaceae bacterium, assembly GCA_035294845.1. Lineage (GTDB taxonomy): Bacteria > Planctomycetota > Planctomycetia > Planctomycetales > Planctomycetaceae > JACQFH01. Next base: position 16,290 of record DATGKC010000066.1, read on the forward strand.
CGGCGGGCTCGGCGATGTCGGTGAAAGTGGGGAGCGCGAGCGCCGCTCCGCTCGTGAGAGGCAGGAACACGTCGCGGAGCACCGCGTCGAATGACAACGACGTGAGCTGGGCGACGCGATCTTCGGGACCCACGTCGAAAGTCTCGCGCTGCCATCGCAGGAATTGGCTCAGTGATTTGTGGCAGCCTGCGATCGCCTTCGGCCGCCCGGACGTGCCTGATGTAAAAAAAATATAGGCTGCGCTGTCGCCGCAGATCGGGCGCGCCGGAAGAGATTCCAGGGGGCCCGTTTCGAAAGCCGGCGGTGCCGACAGGGTCCCTCTTTCCCAGACCAGCACCTTGACACAGCCGTTCGTTTCGCCATCTGAGGTTTCACCAAAACCTCCATCGCACGATATGACAAACCGGCCTGCGGCCTCGCTGAGCATGATCCGCCGGCGCCGAGCCGGCAGCGCTGCATCGATCGGCAGAATCACGCCGCCACTCATCAGACCGCCCAGCAGGCTGGCGATCAGTCGAAAGCTCGGGCGGCCGAATACGGCCACGACATCGCCGGGCGAGAGCCCGGCTCTCCCGAGCTGCACAGCGACACAGGCCGCTTGGCGGGACAGCTCTGCATAGGTCAACACCTCTCCGTCGTGGAACACCGCGGGTCGCCCAGGGGCCCGCTGCACCCACTCGGAGAATAAATCGCTGACCGGCGTCTGCGCAGGCTCCGAGAGCAAGAGGGTGGGATCTGGCAGCAGCCTGTGGCCCGCCATGCACGGTCGGTCGTGAAAGGGTGGTGCTGATTGGGTCCGCAGCCGGTCGAGGCGCGGCGAATCGATTTTAAATCCCGCCAAGGTCCGCGTGAAGCGAGATCCGCGAACGCGGCTTTATCAACGACCTGCACACGACGATGCTGCACCTGCTCGGCTTGGACCACGAGAAGCTGACGTATCGGTACAGCGGGCGCGATTATCGGCTAATGGATTTTTGCAGAAATTGGTTTTCTTAGCCTTTCGGGCAAGGCGGATCGCCGCTTCCGCCGCTAATCTCGATCGATCGCAGCAGGCGGTCGCGAATCCGACGGGCGGACTGCATTCGATTGAGCAGGCGCTCCCGACGCGCTG
>DATGKC010000067.1:0-5683 GCA_035294845.1 Planctomycetaceae bacterium
CCAGGATCCAGAGACGTTTGGGAGACCTGCGGTCGGGCGGTGTGGCTCGGTCGGGAGACCATCGGTATCTACACATCGCTGTCACGATTGCGGCCCCTGCCGGCTTGCCCGGCAGGACCGAAAGATTGGACGGCTAGAACGAAAATGGAAAACGGATCAGACCCCTGCCGGCCTGGTTCCGGCAGGTGAATCAGATTGCCCGGCTATAGCAGTGCGAACACACACATTGGGACGCACATAACAGGGGAGCGCACACGGCGCGGCCTCTTGTCGCTGCGCGACCCGGCCGGTGCCTGCGCACGCGGCCGGGCCACCCATGAAACGGATTGGCTGGAGAGATTTCCATTTGCACGCGACGATCGAGCGCGTTTAGACTAATCTCCACGCGGTTTCAATGCTCAAGCCATTGCGGTGCGGCGCTCGGCGTCACAAATTTTAGCGCCGCGCCGGTTGAGGACATCATGACAGTCACTGGCGGGCGACCTCGGGTCTTGCTTATTAGTCGCGACCTGTTTTTCACGAGCAAGGTCACGGGGACGGCCGCCGCGATGGGGATCGACGTGCGGGTTGCCGCCGATGCCGCGGCAGCCGCCCAATGCGCCCGTAGCGAACGCTTCTGCTGCCTGTTCATCGACCTGGCCGACACGGGACTCGACGTGGCTGCGTTTTTCTCGCTGCTGGGCCCCGAGCGGGTGGCGCCTGTCGTTGCCTTCGGATCGCACGTGGCGACGGCCCGGTTGCAAGCGGCGCGCGATGCCGGCTGCGATGAGGTCATGCCCCGCAGCCGCTTTTCCGCCAGCCTCCCCGACCTGCTCAAAAAGTATGCCGGCATGAGCTCGTCGTAAACCAAAGCGGCGTTCATTCGCCGCGGGCGGCCGCAGACCAGGCGGGGCGATTCGAACTCGGGGACTTGCACGCGGCTTTCCGTCGCGCGAAGATCGCGGCATGACGCCGCCCGATGATCCGCGACTGCGCGAAGAGTGGGACTTAATGCACGAGCTGCGCGGTTCGCCGCAATTGCTGCAACGTGTGGCGCGGGCCTCCGGAAATGAATTGTCGCTGCAGACTGCGCTTCGCCGCGAGCATCCCGACCGCCTGGTGCGCGGGGCGTTTGCGCTGTGCGAGCTGCGGCGCAAAGCGGGTGCCAAGTTTTCGCGCGCGGCCGAAATGTGGTTCGACCGCAAGGGGCTGGAACAGGCGACAAGCGAGGCCGTCGCGCGGCATAAAGCGAACAGGTTTTCCGGCGCCGTCTTCGATCTGTGCTGCGGAATCGGCGGCGATTCGCTGGCGCTGGCCGAGCGCTGTACCGTTACCGCGGTCGACCTCAACCCGCTTGCGTGTTTAAGGACCCGGTGGAACGCCGACGTTTACGGCGTGTCAGCGAAGATCGCACTTCTGTGCCGAGACGCTACCGAGATTGATCCCGGCCAGGCGCTCGTCCACATCGACCCCGACCGGCGCGTCGAAACGACGGGCCGCTCTGTGCGCGTCGAAGACTACGTGCCGGGCCTTGAGACATTGCAGCACATGGCCCGCACATTTCGCGGGGGGGCGATCAAGCTCAGCCCGGCGGCCAACTTTGGAGGGAAATTCCGCGATGCCGAAGTCGAGCTGGTGAGTCTGGAAGGCGAATGCAAGGAAGCCACGGTCTGGTATGGCGAATTGCGCGGAAGCGCCTCATGGCGAGCCACGGTTCTGCCGTCGGGAGAGACGCTGGCTGGAGAACCGCTGAGCGATGCCGCCGAACTGAGCGACCCCTTGCATTACATTTATGACCCCGACCCGGCAGTCGTGCGTGCGGGACTGGTCGATGTGGCAGCAGTTCGATTGGGCCTTTGTCGCCTGGACAGCGCCGAAGAGTATTTGACGGGTTCCCATCTCGTCTCCAGCGAATTCGTGCAGGCATTTGAAATCATCGCCGAGCTGCCGAACAACCTGGTCGAAATTCGCAGGTTTTTCCGCACGGCCGACATTGGCCAGGTGGAAATCAAATGCCGGCACATTCCGATCGATGCCGAATTGGTGCGTCGCCGGTTGCCGCTGGAAGGCGATCGGCCTGGCGTCATAATCTTTGCTCGCCTGGCCGGAAAATCACGGGCGCTCGTGTGCCGGCGAGCCGTCTCGTCTTAAAAATCGGAGAATCTTTGCGTCCGGCGTTTCTTTCGCGAACACGCAGAAGAAACCGTGGATTTCCCAGCGCCGTCAACCCACGGGCTGACGCCCGTGGCTCGCCTGATCAATCTGGCGCCGAGTCATCCTTTCGTTTAACGGCTTTAATCGCCGCCGAAGGCCTCCGCGACACGAAAATAGAACAGCCCGCCGGCGAATGCCGGCGGGCTGCGTGAATTTTTTGCTGGTCGAATCGAACCGCGGCTGATTCTTCCATCATTTCTTCTTGGGCGAAGGTTGCTTCCACGGGAAGCTGTCGAGGGGGACCAGCGCAACTGGACCGCCAGTGCCCGTTTCCTTCCACGGAAAGGCATATGCAGCAACTTTCCCCGAGGTAAGCTCGCCCACATAGAGCACGCCCGAGGCCATCGAGAATCCCCCCTGGTTGGGCATCTGGGCATAACCCGTCACCATGCAATAGTGAGGATCGGCTTCCGGATCAACGCCGAAGTCTTTGGAGAGATCGCGGTAATAGAATGAGACAAAACCGCCGACCTGGCGGCTCAGCACCGCCCCTTTGAGCTGACCAGAGAGAAAATCGAGGATGAAAATGCCATCGATCGGGTCATTGATTCCGGCTGCCGACGTTCCAACGGGGACCGTCACCATCGAGAACTGCGTGTCGCGATCTCCGGTGGTTGCGTAAGTCGGCTCATGAGGCCAGAGATAGGCAATTGCCAAACCAGCGATCAGCCCGCCGGCCAACCACGCCACGCGATTCGCGCCTTTCATGATTCGCATTGGATTCTCCTTCTCGAGAACGAGCCGCGAGACGACGCATGCGCGCCGCTCGCCCTGATTAGCGGCGAAACGGGCCGCTCTGGTTCGAAATGAACACGATCGAATCGACCAATCCGACTCTGATCAATGTATCCATTTCCCGTGAGATTGGCTAGACCCAGATTTCGGGAACCGCCCGCAAAACGATCGGTTGTTTTTGATGAATTCCGGCAGTATTCTCACGACAATCTGAACAAAAGCCCGTCTTCCCACCCGGAGTTGTGCAACATGGCGACCAACGGAAAATTGAACCGCAAATTGCGGATGGCCCTCGTAGGGGGAGGGCAAGGCTCGTTCATCGGCCGGGTCCATGCCACCGCCGCCGTGCTCGACAATCGAGCCGCGCTCGTGGCGGGCGCCTTATCGTCCGATCCGGCGAAAGCCCGGGCCTCGGCGCCCGACTACGACATTCCGGCCGAGCGGGCCTATGGATCGTATGGCGAGCTGATTGAAAAAGAAAAGTCGTTGCCCGCCGACAAGCGGATCGACTTCATTTCGATCGCCACGCCGAATCACACGCATTTCGCAATCGCCAAAGCGGCGCTCGAGGCCGGATTCAACGTGGTCTGCGACAAGCCCATGACGTTTGACCTCAAGCAGGCCGAAGATCTCTGTGAACTGGTGAAGCGATCGGGCTGCGTATTTGCACTGACGCACAATTACACGGGTTATCCGCTCGTGCGGCAGGCGCGGCAGATGATACTCGCGGGCGAGCTGGGCGAGATTCAGGGATTGCGATCGACATACTTGCAGGGCTGGCTGCGTTCGAGGCTCGAGCAACAAGGTCAAAAGCAGGCCGCCTGGCGCACCGATCCGGCCAAGTCGGGCGCCGCGGGCTGTTGGGGCGATATCGGAACGCACGCCTACAATCTCGCGCGCTACATGACCGGGCTGCTTCCCGTCGAGGTTTCGTGCAACCTCAAGATATTTGAGCCCGGCCGGCGACTTGACGATTACGGCAGCGCAGCGATTCGCTTCGAAAATGGCGGTTTGGGCACCGTCACCGCCAGTCAGATTTCACACGGCCGCGAAAACGATCTGTTCATCGAGATCGACGGAACCAAGGGGGCCCTTTCCTGGCGGCAAGAAGAGCCGAACAAGATGGTGTTCCGCCGCAACGGCCAACCGCATGCGCTCTACACGCGCGATCCCAATGCGCCCTTCATGAATGACGCGGGCAAGTCGGCGTGCCGCCTTCCCTCCGGCCACCCGGAAGCTTTCTTCGAGGCGTTCGCGAACATTTATCGCCTCGCCTACGACGACATGGCCCAGCGCGCGACGGGAGACAACATCTCGGCAATCGAGACGGCCTATCCCAATGCGGCCGACGGCATCGATGGAATGAACTTCATTCGGCAGTGCGTCGCCAGCAGCCGGCAAAATGGATCATGGCTCCCCTTGGCGCACGCTCTGGCAAGGCGGTAGGCGGGCCGATTTCAATCCAACCCGAATTTCTTCAGGCGGCTGAAGAACGTGCTGCGGGGAATTCCCAACTGTCGGGCGGCCTCGGCTTTGTTTCCGCCGGCTTTGGCCAGCGCTTCGACCAGCGATTGCCGCTCGCGCGGGATTTCGGCGGTCGGTTCTTCGTCCCCGCCGGCAGCAAACTTGTAGCCGATCGGCAAGCCCGCACTTCGAAGCTCCGGCAGGACGGGCTTGGTCTCGAGCGTCCGCGATTTCCGGTCGGAAGAAGGCATGACGCTGGCGGGCAATTCGTGCAGCGTGATGGCCGACCCTTCGGCCATCACGACCGATCGCTCGATCGCGTTTTCCAGCTCGCGGATATTGCCCGGCCACGAGTAGCGCTTCAGCGCGTCGATCACGCCGTCATCGAGATGCGTGATCCGCTTTCCAGCCCGCTCCGCGGCCCGGTTGAGAAAGTAAAGGCCCAGCTCGATGATGTCGTCGGCTCGCTCGCGAAGCGGCGGCAGCGTGATGCTGATGACGTTCAGGCGATAAAACAAATCTTCGCGAAATTTTCCTTCGGTGATCAGGCGTTCGAGATTCTGGTGGGTGGCGGCGATCAGCCGCACGTCGACTTCGATCGTGCGGTTGCCTCCGACGGGCTCGAATTCGCGCTCTTGCAAAACGCGCAGAAGCTTGATCTGGGTTTCCAGCGAAATATCGCCGATTTCATCAAGGAACAAGGTTCCCCCGTCGGCCAGCTCAAACCGCCCGATCTTGTCGCGATGCGCGCCCGTGAAAGAGCCCTTGACGTGGCCGAACAGTTCGCTTTCGAGCAGTCCAGGCGAGAGGGCCCCGCAATGCACGCTCACCATCGCGGCGCCTCGCCGGGGACTGTTCTCGTGAATCGCCGCCGCCAGCAGCTCTTTGCCCGTGCCGCTCTCTCCCCGAATCAAGACCGACGACTGGCTGGCCGAGACTTTCCGAACCGTGTCGAGCACCCCGCGAATGGCCGGGCTATTCCCCTTGATGAAGTCGCGGCGAAAGGCCGAAGCTTCCGACGGCTCTTCGACCTGCTGCCGCGAAGTAATTTCGGACTGCAGCATCGAAATCAAGCGCTGCTGTTCGTTGATCTTTTCGATTTTAAGCTGCAGCTCGTCATCGAGGCGCGCCACGGCCTGGTGCACGCGGGCCGAATGCAAAGCGACGCTGGTGATCTGCCCCAGCGACGTCAAGAGCGCCAGGTCTTCCGCCGTGTACCGCGTGCCGTTGCGCTTGGCCCCCAGAAATACGGCCCCCGCCAGATGCCCCTCGACCTCCAGCGCGTGCACCA
>DATGKC010000068.1:0-15173 GCA_035294845.1 Planctomycetaceae bacterium
GCATGGACGGCGGTCGCGTCGGACGTTTACGTCGCACCCCGATGATGAAGCATTTCAATCAGATCCTCGCGAAACAGTTTGACCGGGTGTTGTTCGACCTGATTGGCGCTCAAAGTTCCATTCGCCTGGCACCCCTGCCGGCCCTGCCGGGGTACTGCTCGATCGACGCGCTCTCTCCGGGGGTCTTCGCTTCGCTCGACCCCCGGCTATCGGCTGGCAACCTTTCAGGTTGCCGGTTCCAGCCGGGCCCCGGTGGTCCCGCCGTCCACAACTTATGGAACTCGCCGCATGAAATTCTTTGCGCGGCGCAAACATAAAATGTTTGCATTGCGGATACGCGCGGATACTCACCACGAGGGTCAATTGCACATCCGCACATCCGCGCGTATCCGCGAAATCCGCGGCCATTTGTGTTTTTCATCGCCCTGGTTGCGGCCGCAGGCCGCGCTGGGAGACTTCCCGTCAAGCGCGAGAGCGCGTCGGAATTCTCATGAATTCCGCTATGCGAAAACAAAGCCAGCCGAACGAAAAGTTCGGCCGGCTTATTCACTCGTCGATTTCGCACTGGCGCGAGCAAGTGCGAGTCACGCGTCGTAATCGACCTTGACCACGCCCTTTTTCGAGCGGATTTCAACGCGGTATTTGCCGAAGTCGTATTTCACGTATTCGCCCCCTCGCTTGCACGTAATTTTCGGGGGGCAGGGGCTGCACGCCGGGACGCAGATCTGAACCGCCACGCATTGTGGAGCCGCACAGGGATTGCACGGATCACACGTGGCACAGGGGTCTTTGACCATCACGATCTGCGGAATGGCGCAAGGCGCGATCTTTCGCTCATCTTTGTACTTCACGCAGTGAAAGAGTGGAATCACAGTCGTGGAGGCCGGAACCGGCTGGGCGCCGACGGTCGGCGCCGGGGTAGCCAACTCTGGCTGCGCAGCCGGCTGCGGTTCCGGAACAGGCTCAATCGAAGGGCCTTGTGCAAACAGGGCCGGTCCGGCGACGGCCAGTGCGGCGCTTGCCAGCATGACACCAAGGGCCAGACTCAGACTCGCCAACTTCTTCATAAACAGTCGCTCCTTCCTGACACCGTTTTTGGAAATCTCATCAACTTTGCCGGTTAGGAATAATGGGTCGTGTTCCCCGATGCAAGTGTACGCTCGAGTGATTTGTCCCTCAACACCAATTCTTCACAAGCGAGACGCTTATGCTACGTGCCGCCAATGATTTGCAGCGTCGGACGACTATTGCAATGCGGCCCCGTGCGACACATAATGCATTCGCAGCGAGTTGGCGGGTTGCGGGATTTGTACGGAATCGCTTATGCGCATTTGCGGGATCGGGTCAATTCTCTTGACGATTTGTCGTTTTTCTTCAGTCGCCTTGGCAGTCTCGTTTCTTGCAGGTTGTTCAAAATCATCCGGCGGCTCCCCCAGCGCCGACGACCAGGAGTCGGAACACGAAGTGGCCCAAACCGAGCATGCGGGCGGGCCAGCCTCGAAGGACAGCAAAAAGCCCGCCAGCAAGAAAAAATCGGCTAAAACCAAGGGGGCTCATATCGGCGAAATCCCACTCGATGCCTGGCCCGAAGTTTGGTTCAAGGACCCGCTGGCGATCGCCGGAGAACGATCGCCCCAGCCGCCAGCGCAAGGCGCCGCAGATTCTCAAGAAGAAGCCCCGTCTGCCCCGAGCGCTGATTCTGATTCGGGCAGAGTGGCGAAGGCCGATTCTGGACCCGGGGCGACGGCCGGGAATACGGGTTCGGAATGGGCCTCGCTCATCAGCGGCGAGGCGATAACGGACGAAACGAAAGCGATCCGCAGCAGCTTGACCGACAAGCTTCAAAACGTGGGGCGCTACAGCAGCACCTACAAAGACCTGAGGATCGACGCGTCGGTGCTCACGGCCCTCGCCGGCGTGGCCATCGAACACCCCGAAGCGCCCAAATGGAAATCCAACGCCAAGTACATTCGCGACGTGTCGTCGCAAGTGGCCTCGGAAAGCAAGGCCAACGGCGACAAGTTCTTCAAAAAGGCCCGTGCCGCCTACGACAAACTCGATGCGCTGCTCTCGGGAAGCAAGCCGCTCGATGTCGAAGAGGCGGCCGAGAGCGTCAAGTTCAGCGAAGTGGCCAATCGTTACTACCTGATGGAACGCATGCGGCGCACGACAAACTGGATGAAGACCAGCGTCAACAGCGAGGCCGTCTTCAGCAAAGAATCAACCAGGCTCAGCCACGAGGCGTCGGTATTGGCGCTTCTGGCCAAGATCGTCGCCAGTCCCGACTATCCCGACTCCGACGTCGATGACTACCGTAATTTCGCCGCGAGCGTGAGCCGTTCGGGGCTCGACATGGGCGAGGCCGTGAAGAACCAGGATTTCAAAGCCTATGCCGCGGCCCTCGATCGATGCCTTAAAGCCTGCAACGATTGTCACAGCGCATTCAAGAACAACTGACATGACGCCAGCACAGGTGTTTCCATGACGACTCCAAATGCCCGCTGGGGCGTGGCCGCCTTGATGCGGATGGTTTTCGCAGCGACGCTGATGTGCGCTCCGCCGTTTCTCGCAGCGGTAAGGGCAGACACCATCGAGCTCAAGACGGGACAAAAGCTCGAAGGAGACATCTTGAAAGATTCCGCGGGCGAACTGGTGGTCGACTTGGGGGTCGACATCGTGCGCATTCCCGCGTCGCAGATCAAGTCGCGGCAGTCCAAGTCCGACTCCGCCAAGTCAGAGGCCGCCGTAAAGTCCGAAACGCAAGAAATCTACAGCACGGCCGAGCTTCCCGTGCGGACGATCAAAGACCTGGCTGAAAAGTTCGGCGAGGGGGTCGTGGTCGTGCAAACGCCCAGCGGATTGGGCTCGGGCTTCATTCTGGACGAGCGCGGCTACTGTGTGACCAATTATCACGTCGTTGAACAAGAGACGCGCATCGCCGCCACCGTGTTTCACAAGAACGCCGCGGGCGAGTTCGTCCGCCGCCGCATCGACGACGTGGCGATCGTGGCGCTCAATCCCTTTTTCGATCTGGCCCTGTTGCAACTGCCGACCCAGAAAGACATCAAGTTTCAAAACGTGTACGTGGCCAAAAGCAACGACCTGCGCGAGGGGGACGAGGTGTTCGCCATCGGCAACCCGCTGGGGCTTGAGCGCTCGGTTTCCCAAGGCATCATCAGCACGCGCAACCGGAATTTCGGCGGAATGACGTACATCCAGACGACGGCCGAGATCAATCCCGGAAACAGCGGCGGGCCGCTGTTCAATCTGCGGGGCGAGGTCGTGGGAGTCATCAATATGAAACACGTCGCCGCCGAAGGCCTGGGCTTTGCCATTCCGGTGGCCTATCTCAAGCATTTTCTCGATAATCGCGACGCTTTTGCCTTCGACAAGAACAACCCGAACACCGGGTTCCGCTACCTCGAGGCCCCGCGGCGCAAGAACTTCTCGGCGGTCCCCAAGGCGGGCTCGCAGAGCGCGACGGCGACCAATTGAACACCACGATCGGCAGATTAAACTGCGACGAAAGGCGAGCTTGATATGAAAACGCGGACGGGGAAATTGGCGATTGTCATTGCGGCATGGTTCCTTGCATTGGCGCTGGGGCGCGCGAGTTTTGCCGACGATGCAGTGCCCAGCGAAAAGCGGCTGCCCCAAGAGACCGTGATGTTCCTCTCGTTGCGGAATTTTTCGGATTTCAAGACGCAATGGTCCAAGACGTTGTTCGGGCAGCTTGAGAAAGAAGAGGCGCTGGCCGAATTTCGCGACGATTTCGTCAAGCAATTCGAAGAGGCTTCCAAAGAATTCGAGGGTGAGGTCGGCGTCTCGCTGCCGGAGTTGTTCGCAATCCCGCACGGTGAAATGACGCTGGCCATGTTCACGGGGGCCGCCGGCCAACTTTCGATCGTCGTAATGCTCGATTTCGGCGATCGCGAAGAGACGGTTCAAAAGCTGCTCGCCAAAGCCGGCAATGGCGCTGACAATTCAGGCTTTAAGCACAGTGAAGAAGAAATCGATGACACGCGCGTCAATCTTTACCAGAAAGAGGGGGACGGCGTTCCCGGCCTGCATGATGCCTACGCGTATTTTGTGAAAGATTCCTTTTTCGTCTTAGGCAATTCCCTCGACGCATTGAAACCCGTCCTGTCGCGCTGGGACGGAAAACACGACAGCACGCTCTCGGAAAGCGACGTCTACCGCTACATCGTCGATCGCTGCCGCGACGAAAATTCAGAAGCCCAGCCCCAACTGGTCTGGTTCATCGACCCGCTCACGCTCGTGCGGTCGGTGTTTGGCGCGCAGCCGCAGGCCGCGGCGCAAATGGCTTTGGTGATGGGCATGCTTCCCACGCTGGGAGTCGACAAGTTCAAGGGCGCCGGCGGGACGCTGGACATGGCCCACGGCGAATTCGACATGGTCAGCCGCACGCTCGTTTACATGGAGCGGCCCACCAAGGGACTGCTCAACCTTTTTCAATTCAATTCGGGGGCGCAAGCTCCGCCGAAATGGCTGTCGTCCGAATGGTCGAGCTACTCGTCGGTGAATTGGAGTGTTTCCAAGGCCTATTCGGCCGTCGAGGGGTTGATCGACATGTTTCAGGGCCCCGGCACGCTGGCCCAAATAATTCAACGCATGGCCGACGACGGGCAGTTTGGAAACATCCATCTGAAAAAAGACATTCTCGATCAACTCACCGGCAAGATCGACGTTGTTCAGGATGACGGCGAGGGCAAGGGCATCTTGTCGTCTGGCGTTTTGGTGGCGGCAGGAGTCAAAAACGCCGCCGCCTTTCAGAAGACGCTCGCCAAGCTGGCTCGAATCGATGGCGTCAAACTGGAGGAGCGCGAATTCCAGGGAGAAACCATTTACGAGCTCGACCTGCCGGGCCTGGGCGCCTTCGGCAACGATGATGATGACGACGACGACGATGACGACGAAGGGGGCGAGTCGAATTCGAAAACATTTGGCATCGCCGTCGCCGAGAATCATCTGTTGCTGGCCAGCGATGTCAGGCTCATCGAGCGCGTGCTGCGCGGCGTGGACGGGCGCGAGACGCTGGCCGACTCGGCTGCGTACAAGCGCATCAGCGGCAAGTTTCCGGCCCAGACCGCATCGATCGGCTATACCCGCCAGGACTCAATCCTTAAGGCACTCTACCAACTGACGAACTTGGGAAAACTCGGAATGGGTCCTGATCTTTCCGCATTCGGCTTTTCGAAATTGCCCCCGATCGACACGCTGAAGAAGTACATGCCTGCGTCGGGCAGTTTCATGGAGCATGACGAACGGGGCCTTAGAATCACCAGTTTCAGCCTGCGGAACGAATCGGAATAACCCAATCGGCCCATCGCGGGCCGGTGCGGCGGAACCTTGGCTTCCGCCCGGTGTTAAGTTCCTAAACGAGCCAGCCAAAACGGCCGACTTGAAGTCGGACTACACCGTTCCGGCCCGAATTCCGGCATGCCGATGGGGACTGCACATCCATGAACGCTGCACAAGTCATTCAACTTCTGTTCATCTCGGCGGCGCTGGCGTTCTTCCCGCGCCTGCTTTTTGGCGACGAGAAGCCCAGCGACAAAAAAACGCCTGAACAGGTGTTTGCCGATCTCGACAAGAACGGAGACGGCAAGTTGACCGCAGACGAAATCTCAGACGATCAGAAGCGTCATTTTCGGCATTTGCTTCGGGTCGCCGGCAAAGAAGAGGATGGCGAGCTTACCCGGGAGGAATTTCTCAAAGGGTTCAAACCCGACGATCTGAAAGTCGCTGCGCCGCAAGATCTGGGGCTTGGCCGCGGCGCCGGCCAATCCGATCCCAACCAGATTTTTCAGCGGTTCGACCGCAACAAAGACGGCAAGGTGACAATCGACGAAATTCCCGAGCCCGCGCGCCCGCGCTTCCAGCCGATTTTCGATCGAGTTCAGAAAAAAGAGCTGACTCGCGATGAATTCGTGAAAGCGGTCGGCCAGCTTCGCGGCGGCGGGTTCATGCAGAATCCCGAAGGCTTTTTCAATCGGCTCGATGCGAATCATGACGGCAAACTCACGATCGACGAAGCTCCCCAGCAATTCCGCCCGATGGTCGAGCGCTGGTTTGTCCAGCTGCGTAAGAGCAAGGACGACAGTCTGACCGTCGACGATCTCAAGAAGATCGTCGCCGAGAATCAGGCCCGCGAGGAGGGCCGTTCCGCCGGTCGTCCGCCTGGCCCGCCGCCCGAATTCCTTCGCACTCTGGATACGGATGGAGACGGCAAGTTGAGCGAGGAAGAACTTAAGAAGGCAGTCGATCGCTTTGACGAGCTGGATGCGAACCACGACGGTTATCTCGAGCCGAACGAATTGTTCGCGCCGCCGCGCGGGGCAGGTAAATTTCCAGGCGCCGATTCGGGCGCTCGCGACAGCCAGGCGCCGGCGATCAAGCCCGGCGCCGCAGCCCTGTCGCCACGTCCGTCCGGACAGACCATCTCGCAGGCGCCGGCAGATTCGGATGGGAGGTCAACCTCGGCGTTGGCGTCGCGAGCGGGCAAAAGGCTGGCCGGCGCATCGGGCAATGGGAAAGGCGCCTTGCAGAGTCTCGACCGCGACGGCGACGGCAGAATCTCGCGCGACGAAGCGCGCGGCAAGCTCAAAAGGAATTTCGACGCGATCGACGCCAATGGCGACGGATTTCTCGACCGCCAAGAGATTCGCAAAGCGCTGCGCGACATGGGCGCTCGGTGATGCCAGAACGTTCATCGCTCCTGGCGCGTTGCCGACGAGCAAGCGAGACGCCTGCTCTACGTCGCTGCGATCAGAAGGTCAAGGCGCCGCGGATGAACAGCCCTTCGAAGGCCATAATGTTGGCGTTCTGCTGAATCACGTAGAATCCGCCGAATTTTCCGCCCGACGTTCCCAGATCGAACCAGGCCTGAAACAGCCATCCTGCCGTGAAGGTCAGCCGTTCGGTCGCGCGAAAGGCCGCTCCCAGTTCGGCCTCAGCGACCGGCACCGTGCGGGTCTCGCTGGTCGCCTGGCTGGCATGAAACGCGGGAACCGTGGTTGTCTGGCTGAAGCGTGCGTCATATTGGCCCACGATCAACGAGCCGTGCGCGTTGGCGAACAGAGAAAATCGCGAGCGATCGCCGAAATACCGGCGGCTTTCGAAGCCCACGCGCGGACCGGCTCCGATGAAATGGACCGCGAAATCTCCTCCGCTGAAAAACGCTCCGCTCCCATCGAAGACGGTCGACTGGTAGGATTGCCGCACGTCGGCAATCCTGACTCCGGCCGACGACTTGAAGACCCAGCGCGCATCATCAAACGCCCAAGGCGTGATCAAGTCGAGGTCGTAGATATTTAAGGCGACCTGCGCCTCTGTATGAATCGATGCTCCGCCGAAGATCGGATGCCCGAACAGGGCGCTGTTCGGATCGAGGACGATGGCCGTTCCTACGATGTTGCCGAAGGGGTCGGCAATGAATTGGCCGGGACCGGGAGTGCCTGCGTTCTCTTCTGAATCTCCCGTCAGGCGCGTGTAGGTGAACCGCACCTGCGAGCCCCCGTCGCCAAAATTGTAGCCGGTGAAAACGCGGAATGAGGGGTCGTAGTCAAATCTTAGGTTCTGCCCGGTTGCGGCGAATCCGGTCGGTCCCAACGAGGCTCTGGCGAACGCCGTGGCTTCGCTGAAGTGCGGTCGGATCAACAGGAAATCCGCGCCGGCGAAGAAGCCGGCCGGCGATCTTGGATACCCATCCATATCGCCGCGCAGAAAGGTGTCGTCCCCGCGGGGGGAAGCGTAATCGAACGGGCGATCGATATTCGGCGAAGGGTCTGCCATGAGCGTTCCCGACGACCCGGAGCTGGGCGGCCCGGCGAAATCAGGCGTCGGGTAAGGCGCCGTGCCGTCGCTGGGCGAGGGCCCTTGCGCCTGCGCGGTATTGAGCCCCGCCATCATGGCGAGCCCGAGCACACACGCCGCGTAAATGTGTCGGAGTTGTTTCATGAGTTGTCGCTGATTGCTGAAACCAACGTCAAAACGCGCTGAGCCGCTGACGGTCTCGAATACATTTATCGAAAGCCGCACAACCCCGACATGAGGGAATATCGCGAGAATCGGCAAACTCGAACATCTTGGTAGAAGCGAGATGCCGGTGCCGCGGCCGGTCGAAGCGATGCCGCTCGCCGAAATCGCGGCGAAATCGGGTCAAATCGCGGGCGAAGCCATCGACGCCGGCTTGATTTGAGGACAAGCGTAGCCCGATTTTTCGCGGAAGCTGATGACGGCATCGATCGTAATGATCGGCAGGCTGAAAGCCTGGGCAATTTCCATCAATTCCTGGTCATGGGCCATATGCCGGCCGTCGCGGCTGCAGATTTCGCAGAGCACGGCGGCAGGGGCCAGGCCCCCCATGCGCATCAGATCAATGGCCGCTTCGGTGTGTCCGGGACGTTCGAGCACGCCCCCCTCACGGGCAATCAGCGGGAAGATATGGCCCGGTCGCACAAAGTCATCTGCACAGCTCGACGTGTCGACGATCTTGCGGAGCGTAAACGCGCGCTCCTGCGGGCTGATTCCCGTCGTGCACATTCCGTGATCAATGGGCGTTGCAAAACATGGCATAGCTTTGCTTTGCGGCGGGACGATCGGCCTCAAATCGAGCCGTCGGGCAGTTTCTGGAACGATGGGCATGCACAACTGCCCACGTCCCGCGCTAATCATGAAGTGAATCGTTTCCGCCGTGGCCTTCTCGGCGGCCCCCAGGAAGTCGCCCTCATTCTCGCGATCTTCGGCATCCGTGACGATGATCAGTTGTCCATTGGCCAGCGCCTCGATGGCGGCTTCCACGCGCGAGAATTTGGGCATCTCGTCTCTCCGTTGTAGAGCTCGGGTGAGTTTTTGAGTTGGCTGCAATCCAGAATGGCGGAATCAAATGAGCCTAGTCCGCATTTTTTGGGCCGTCAAATTCTCGACGGCAAATAGTCCTTGAAACGCGAAAATCGACCTGCTCGGGGCATTTGACATGCATTTGTCGTGACGTAGGCTTTCGTCTCGCGGCCGCCCGGGATCTGGCCGCTGAATAGGCCGTTGAAAAACGGGGACTGATTGCGACGCACTTCGGTTTTCCTCGCGATTTGATCGTGCAGTCGGTGGCTGTCCACTTTTTTCAACGCGCTGTCACGGTGCGTTAAAGGGTCGTTAACCGACCCTCCGTATTCAATCTGGTCGAAAATTCATCCGGAAACCGCGATTGGAAGAAAACAATGAACGAACAGGCGACACTGGCACAACCGGCTCGGGCGGCTGGTGCGACGATTTCTCTCGACGAGATTCTGGGCGGCCGCGCCGCGGAAACGGAATCAGCGGCGCCGACGCAGACGTTTTTACCGTCTCAAGAGGCCATCGAGCGCGAGATTTCAGCGGTTTTGCAACTGGAACTGAGCGATGCCCTGGGGGATTGGGTCCAGGGCTACTCTCGGGTCGGCCATCGAAACGCTTTCTTATGGAAATGGTGCCGCCGAGGCGTCGGCGTGACGACCCTCTCGTGCGTCGAAGACGACCTTCGCAACACGGTGTGCGACACGAAAGTCTTGGGCGTCGTGCTGGATGTCTTGCTCGACGATGTGGCCGACAATCAACAAGACGTGGCCTTGCTGGAAGCCATCCTGAATGGAATGGAAGGCCGCAGCGACCCCATAGACCCGCCGCTTTCGACCGCTGAAAGCGCCTATGCGCGATTCACGATCGACGTCTGGAACGAGATTCAGCGGCGCGTGCGAACTTTTCCGCGCTATGGCGAGTTTTCGGAAGTGCTTCGCTTCGACTACCAGCAATTGTTCAACGTCATGCGGTATTCGCGGCTGGTGAATAAGTTTCCCGAAATGCTCAACCTGGCCGAGCACGACCTGTACTTGCCGCACAACATGCACATGATGATCTCGTCGACTATGGATTGCATGTGCTCGGGCGGTTTCGATCGTTCGGAGCTGGGCATCCTCCGCGAGGCCGTATGGCGTGCGCAGTGCATGGGCCGCGTCGGCAACCTGGTGACAACCTGGCAGCGGGAAATCAGCGAAGGCGATTTCACCAGCGCGGTATTCGCCCGGGCCCTGTTGTGCCGCGACTTGTCGCTGGACGATCTACGCAGCGACAACCGCAGCCGCATTGAAGAGGTGATCGTCGGGCGGCGCCACGAGGAATTCTTTTTGAACCGCTGGCAAACGTATCGTCAGGAGATTCTGACCCTGCAGGCCAGATGCCGGTCGGTCAATCTGGGCGGACTGATCGCCGGCCTGGAGCGGCTGATCTGCCTGCACCTGGGCAGTCGAGGCAAAAAGTAGCGCGACCGCGCGAAGCGGGGGTCCGGCGCGAACGTCCCCACAGTTTGTTCACACGGTCAAGACAGTGAAACTTCCCACCGCAGGGCGATATCTCGAGCGCTTGGGTCATCATTACATTCTGGTAATGATGATCTTCACCCGCCTGTTCGGCTCCCTGGGCGGGCTCCTGGTGATTTATTATGTCGAGCTGTTGCTGAGGCTGCCGGATGCGATCCGCCACCACTTTCGCATCTCTTCGGTCATCGTCGTCGTCGTAAGCTGCGCGCTGACGGTGCTCATGGCGCTGTGGGAGACGCGGCATCTGCGCCGGTTATTGAAGGCCATCCAACACGGCCGGGCGCCCGATCCCGACGACGCTCGCGAGGCAGGCCGCGAAGCGGTCGTATTTGCAGCGCGCCACCACCGGCACGAGGCCTGGCTGGTGCCGTGCAGCACGCTGGTGCCCGTCGTGATCTATCTCAGGTTCTGGCACGGCGCTTCGCTACCGGTGCTGACCAACATCACGCTGACGGTGTTCATGGGAATTTCCATGGCGCTGATGTCGACGTTTTTCGCCGTCGAACACTGCATGCAGTCGGTGATTCGCCACATTCTCGATCACGGCGTGTCGATCAATTATCGTTTTCTGCCGGCCGGAAAACTCCGTTTTCGCCTCGGGTTGTGTTCGAGCCTGACGATCACCACGACCGCCCTCATGATCGGCACATTGGCGCGTCAAAAGGCCGTCGATGTCGTCGAAGATCCGGATCACCGGGACGAGGCCGTGGCCAGCCTGCGCACGCACACGAGCTATATCACGATTGCCGCGGTGATCACCGGGGTGGGCTATGCCGCCGTCATGGCCGGGTCGGTGACCAAGCGCATCGACGAGCTGCTGGCCGCCATGCAGCGCGTCGAAGGCGGCATGCTTTCAGAACGGCTCAGACCCGCCGGCAACGACGAGGTCGACAAGCTCTCGCGGCAGTTCAATTCGATGGTCGAGCGGCTTGATCAGGACAATCGCACGATCTGCGACCTGAACATGAACCTCGAAGCGCGGGCATCGAAGCGCACGAAACAATTTCTCGCCAACATTTCGCACGAATTGCGCACGCCCTTAAACGGCGTTCTCGGCATGTCGGACTTGCTGCTCACCACGCCTTTGAGCTCGCAGCAACGCCGATATGCCTTGGCGACCAAGTCGGCCGGAACGTCGCTGTTGGAGCTGCTCAACGAGGTGCTCGACTACTCGAAAATCGAGGCGGGCATGCTCGAAACCGAAAAGATCACATTCGATCTGTCCGGCACGATCGAGCCCGTCATCGAGCTGTGCGCCCACCGCTGCCGGGAAAAATCGCTCGAAATCGCGTATTTCGCCGATCCTGCCGTCCCGTCGGAATTGATCGGCGATCCCGGCCGCGTGCGGCAGATTCTCTCGAACCTGCTCAATAACGCCGTCAAATTCACCGAACGGGGAAGCGTGGCCGTGCGAATTTCGCTCGTGAAACGAGTCGAGCAGTCGGTCGAGCTGCAGTTTTCGGTCGAGGACAGCGGCATCGGCATTCCCGCCAGCCGTTTCGACCGCATCTTTCAACCCTTTTCGCAAGTCGATGCCTCGACTACGCGAAAATTCGGCGGCACAGGGCTGGGCCTCGTAATCTGCAAGAATCTCTGCGAGCTGATGCGCGGCCGCATCGACTTTCAAAGCGAATTCGGAAAGGGTTCCACCTTCCGGTTCTGGCTTCCTTTCGATGTGCCTCAAACGATTTCAGCCTCGGCCTGGTCGGCCAAGAGCCATCACCTTCAGGGCTTGCGGGTGCTGCTGGCCGATGCCGGCGACTCCAGCCGGCAAATCCTGGGCGAACAACTTGTAGGCTGGGGCCTCAACGTAGACGCCGTTGCCAACGGCAAAGAGGCGGTGCAGAAATTGGGCCTGGCGGCCGCAACCGGCGCACCGTTTGCCATCGCGATCTACGATGCGGGCATCTCCGACCTGGCGACCGAAGAGTTTGCTGCGGCCGTTCAATCGGCTCCGGCGATTGCCAAAACCGGCCTGGTCTTGCTCGTTCCGCTCGGAAAGCCCGAAGACGCACCGCATTGGCGAGGCCTTGGTTTTGCGGGCTGGGTCACCAAGCCGGCCATGCAATCGGCCCTGTTCGACGCTCTCATCAATGCCGTGAACGCCGAACGTTCGGGCGCCGAGCGCCCCCGCGCACTCGCGAAGCATTCGGTGCTGCAGCAGGATGCCCTGCCTCGGACGAAGCGCCAGGGGATTCGCATTCTCGTGGCTGAGGACAACGAGATCAACCAGGATGTCGCCGTCGAGCTCTTGACTCGAGCAGGCTACGAGTGCACCGTCGTGAGCAACGGCAAGCTGGCCGTCGAAACGCTCAAGGCCGCGCGTTTCGATCTGGTTCTCATGGATTGCCAGATGCCGGAAATGGACGGGCTGGAAGCGACCCGGCGCGTTCGCGAGTGGGAACGCGAGGCCGCGTCTCCGGTCGCTCATCCCATTCCGATTATCGCCCTGACGGCCAATGCTCTCAACGGAGAGCAAGAACGGTGTCTGGCCGCAGGGATGACCGACTACGCCAGCAAACCGTTCGACCCGCTCCGATTGATCGACACGATCGAAGGCCACCTCGAACTCGTCCTTCAATCCCGCTCGAGCCCGAAAACGGTCCCCCCGATTCCCCTGCTCGTCCCGGCTTTTCCCGATCAAGCGCCCGAACGAGGGCCGACGCGCGCTCCGGCCGACGTGGTGGACTTCCAGTCCCTCTTGAAACGCTGCCTGGGGAAAGGCGAGCTGGCCGAAAAACTCTTCGCCAAGTTCCGCTCGCGGCTGCCGGATGAGTTGAATCAGCTCGAGGTCGCCCTCAAGCGCGGCGATTGCGATGAAGTGGCCTCGCTGGCCCATCGTTTGAAAGGAGCAGCGGGCAATCTTTCGGCCGAGCCGCTTCGCGAACTGGCCGCCAACCTGGAAGACCTCGGCCGCAGTGGAAAATTGGAAAGCGTCGAGATCTGGATGGATCGGCTGAGGTTCGAGGGGGGGCGAATCTTGGATCACGCGCGACCCCATTCGTCCGGCATCTCGGCGGCGCCTCAAAAAGAGGCTGTCTGTGAAATCTCTGTTTGTGGAGACAAGCCATGCGCGTCCTGATCGTCGACGATGACGAAATCGCACTGGAGCTCTTGTCGGCGGTGCTTGTCGATTCGGGTTATGAAGTCGAAGTCGCCCGAAACGGTCGCGAAGCGCTCGAAATTCTGCGCACGGGCCGCCATCGCCTCGTCGTCACCGACTGGGAAATGCCGGAGATGGACGGCATTCAACTGTGCCGCAAGATTCGCGAACGGCATTTTTCCGGCTATATCTACGTCATTCTGGTCACTTGCCGCGACGGCACGGCCAACGTCGTCGAGGGACTCGATGCGGGCGCCGACGACTTCATCGCCAAGCCGTTCCAGCCGGCCGAACTTTGCGTGCGCTTGCGCACGGGCGTGCGGCTGCTGTCTTTGGAAAGCCGCGATGTCACCATCTTCAGCCTGGCCAAGCTCACCGAGTCGCGCTGTCCCGAGACGGGGGCGCATCTGGAACGAATCCGCGAATACTGCCGCGTGATCGCGCGTCATCTTTCGCGCCAGGAGAAATTTCGCGATCAAGTTGACGGCGACTATGCCCAGCTCATTTACCTCACCAGCCCGCTGCACGATATCGGGAAGGTGGGAATTCCCGACAGCGTGCTGCTCAAGCCCGGCCCCCTGGAGCCCGAAGAATACGAAATCATGAAATCGCACGCTCAGATTGGCGCCGAAACTCTCGACGCCGCGGCGCGCCTGCAGCCCGAGGCCGAATTCCTGCGAATGGCGCGCGACATCGCTCTCACGCATCACGAGCGGTATGACGGCAGCGGGTATCCCAGGGGCCTGGCCGGGCGGGAGATTCCGCTGTGCGGGCGAATTGTGGCCGTCGCCGACGTTTACGATGCGCTGACCACGCAGCGCGTTTACAAAGCGGCCATGCCGCACGAGGTCGCGCGGTCGGTGATTCTGGATGGCAGCGGCGTGCACTTTGATCCCGACATCGTCGATGCGTTCCTCAAAAATGAAGCCGACTTCATCGCCATCCAAACCCGGGAAGCGTTCGAGACGGGCTGATGCCGGCTATTGGACGAGAGCGGGCTGCACCGCCGGAGCGCGACCGCCGGCCGGTCCGCCGGCATCGAGCCGCCTCGGAGATTCGCCGGCCGATCGAATCGGCAAGACCAGCCGGAATATGCTCCCCTCTCCGGGCGTGCTGGCGACGACGATGTCGCCCCCGAGCATGCGGGCCAGCCGCATCGATACGGCCAGGCCCAGCCCCATTCCCCGAAAGCGGCGCTTGGCCGACATGTCTCCCTGATTGAAACAGTCGAACAGCCCCTGCAATTGCTCGGGCGCGATGCCCACTCCGGTGTCGCTGACTTCAAACGAGATGAAGGGGTCCTGGCGGGCCGGGTCGTTCAGCGATTTGACCGACAGGCGGACCTCTCCCGCGTCGGTGAATTTGACGGCGTTGCCCACCAGATTGAGCAGGATTTGCCTTAGCCTCTTGGGATCGCTGTCGATCGTCTGCGGGATCGCGCTGTGAAACTCGACCGACAGCTTGAGCTCTTTCTCTTCGGCGCGCACGTGCAGTAGCGACGTGATTTCCAGCGCCAAGTCGCGCGGCGAGACGTGCGCCCGGTCGATCGTCAGCCGCCCCGATTCGAGCTTCGAGATGTCGAGAATGTCGTCGATGATCGTCAAGAGGTGAGCGGCGTTGCGGCGGATCGTCCCCACCGACTCGAGGCGGTTGGCGACCGGGCATTCGGGATCGAGCAGCACGTCGGAAAAACCGAG
>DATGKC010000069.1:0-6503 GCA_035294845.1 Planctomycetaceae bacterium
TCTTTAAAGCCGTTGCTCAAGGCGTTCGTTGGCTCTTGGATTTGCAAAACGGCGACGGCGGCTGGCCGACGTTCTGCCGGGGCTGGGGAACGCTCCCATTCGACCGCAGCGCTCCCGATTTGACGGCTCACGCCCTGCGAGCCTTGATTGCATGCGGCCGATGGAAGGCTGCGGCCACCGACGACGGTACCGCGGGAATCGGTCGCAGTTCCTCCGTCCGCCATCCACAAGACGTGACGCGGGCGATGCTGCGGGGATTTGGCTATCTCGAGCGAGTGCAGCGAGCCGATGGATCGTGGCTTCCTCTGTGGTTTGGCAATCAATATGCAACCCACGATGAAAACCCGACTTACGGAACGGCGCGCGTACTCGCCGCGTATCGTGACAGCGGGCGAGCGGGCGACCTCGCGTGCCAGCGAGGCGTCGATTGGCTGAAGCGCGCGCAAAACGCCGACGGCGGCTGGGGCGGAGATTCGGGGATTGTTTCAAGTATTGAAGAGACAGCGCTGGCCCTGGAAGTGTTACTCTCACTGGAAACCAGCCCGACTCCCTCTCAGGCCACTGCCAAAGGCCTCAAATGGCTGCTCAGCCGGATTGATAACGGAAAATTGATGGAACCGTCGCCAATTGGATTCTATTTTGCTAAATTGTGGTACTTTGAGAAGTTATATCCGTTGATCTTCACAGCCGCCGCCTTGCGTCGGGCAACGGCATTGCTTCGCGGTACGTCCGGAGCCGCGGCTGCAACCGGCGCCTTTTGATTTCCGTCCTCAAGACTCCTGACCGAAGGAGCCCGAATTGACATCATCGAATGAGTTTGACGGCCGCGGGGACCAGACTGCCATGCTAGTTACTGACGTGGCGGCCGCATCCTCGGACTCTGACGAACCGGCTGCGAGCGTCGATGTCGTTCCCCGCAAGCGCGAAAAAGTCCGTCGCAGCACGAGCCATTTGAAGGCCGTCCCGGAGCTGCTTTCTGCCCGCGAGCGGCTGAAAAATGAGGCCGAACGGTATGCGTTGACGCTGGATAAAAGCCAGCCGTTTTCGAAAGACACGCTCGAGGCGCATGGGCGAAAGCTCCTCGCGGAACTTGGCGAACCCGAAAAATACCTCGGGTTCACCATGGTGATGATCGGGAATTTCTTCTGGAAGCAGCAGTTTTTGGCGGTTCCATTCCATCGCCGCATGTTGCTCTTGCCCCATTGCCTCAAGCACGCCGAGGGCTGCCCGGCGGAATACGACGAATTCGGCCTGGACTGCGAAAAGTGCGGGGCTTGCTCGATCGCCGATTACAAGGTGCGGGCCGAGCAGCTAGGCTACAAGGTGCTCGTGGCTGAAGGCTCGCCGATCGTGCTCAAAATCATTGTTTCGGGGCACATTGACGCGATTCTGGGGGTGGCGTGCCTTAATGTCCTTGAAAAGGCGATCGACAAGGTCTTGATCGCCGGCGTGCCGTCCTATGCCATTCCTCTGCACTCAGGCGACTGCAAGAACACCACGCTTGACGAATCGTGGGTCTGGGACGTGCTCGAGAAATATGAGGAGCCAAAGGCGGCGCCCACCACCAGCTACGTCCCGCTGATGCGGGCCTCCAATGAGCTGTTCGACGTGCACTTCGACAAATTGCTGCCGCGCGTCCGCAGCAAGGGAACCGCCGACGATCTCGCCCAGCCCCTCTCGGCGACCGAAGCGATTGCCTACGATTGGCTCAAGCACGGCGGCAAGCGGTTTCGTCCGTTCATAACGCTCGCAGCCTACGATGCTGCGCTGGGCGGGCCGGCAGCGGCGGCCGGCGCCGGCACTGTGGTGCCCGCATTTCCCGACTCGGTGAGCCGCGTGGCGATGGCCATCGAGGCGTTCCATAAGGCTTCGCTCGTCCATGACGACATCGAAGACGACGACCTGTTTCGCTATGGCCGCGAGACGCTGCACCGTCGCTACGACCTGGGGACGGCGATCAACGTGGGCGATCACCTGATCGGCTTGGGGTATCGGCTGGTCAGCTCGATTCGCAATGATGCCGGCAGCGACGCGGCCGCCGACGTGGCTGAGCGCATGGCGGCCGCGCACGTGAAACTCTGCGACGGGCAGGGGGCCGAGATGCGCTGGCACGGTTCGCCCGGCCAAATCCTGAGGCCCCTCGACGCGCTGCAGATTTATGCGCTCAAGACGTCGCCTGCCTTCGAGGCGGCGCTGTATGCGGGTCTCCGACTGGCCGGGCCGATCGAGGCGTATGAAGAGATGGTCCCCGTGTTCGCGCGGCACTTGGGCGTGGGATTCCAGATTCTCAACGACCTGAAAGATTGGCAAGGGGACGAGGACAACAAAATGATCGCCGGCCAGGACGCACTGGCCCTGCGGCCGACATTGTTGGTCGCGCTGGCCTTCGAGGCGGCCGATCCCGCGCGGCAGAGCGACCTGGCCGCGGTGATCGACGACCCAGGCCCTTCCAGTCTGCGGATGGGAGCGCTGCGGCGGATATTCGAAGACTGCGGCGTATTCGAAAAGGCGCAGGCCCTGGTCGAAAAGTCGAGGGCCCGGGCCGAGGCGCTGGCCGATGAAGTGCAACCCGATTCATTGCGGCAGCTCCTCTACTTCCTGGTCGATATGGTGCTCGCGCCGGAGAGCGAAGAACCCGCAATCGCCGCCAGTCACACGCTGGTCCCCCTTCCAGTCGTGGCGGCCAGTTAAAGAGCGTTGGGGAACGACGAGGCGATCGCTGAGAGAAACGAAATGGACGGCGCGCGTTGCATCGAGACGATCAAGGTTACGAACCTACTCTCGTTCGGACCGGAGGCGGAAGAAGTCGAGTTGCAACCGCTGAATGTTTTGATAGGACCTAACGGATCGGGGAAATCCAACTTTCTTGAATCTTTGGCGTTGCTGCGAAAGATTCCGAG
Organism: Planctomycetaceae bacterium; assembly: GCA_035294845.1. Taxonomy (GTDB): domain Bacteria; phylum Planctomycetota; class Planctomycetia; order Planctomycetales; family Planctomycetaceae; genus JACQFH01. The sequence goes on from DATGKC010000069.1 coordinate 2,901, forward strand.
CAATCTCGCGCATCATTTTCACTACCGCGGCGGTCCTTCCCAATGGATCTACCGCGGCGGCGCCGCCGATCGAGCGGCGTGCATCTCCGTTGCCATCAGTCACCCCGCAGGTCGCGTGGCGCTGGGACATCGGCTGAAATTCAATTTCAACGACGGCGAACTCTACATCCTGGAAGAAACCGTTCGCAATGCCGAATCGGGAGCCGAAAAGCCGATCACCTTCTAGCGTTTTGATGGAACTGAAGCAGAGCTTCTCTATAGAACGAGCCTCAGTGCCCCAGCCGGCACCGATCAATCGCGCGCCGAACGGCGCCTGAGCGGACTGAACAAGAATGAATTTGATCCGCATTTGAGCATACTGGCGCAACTCAGGGATTACGTTCAGTTTCCGGAAATTAGTCACCTGCGGGACACATTTCTTAGCTCGATCAAGATATTTCGAAACCTTGACCAAGTCGCTCATGAGGGCGCTTGGCCGCAGCCGTCGGATTTTCCGGACCACGAATATGTTCACGAAGATCTCAAGAATCTCGCGGTCGTCTTGGCGCGACTTAAAGACACGATCGACGCGCGCGACAGGATTCCGGAGCTTTTGAAGAGGCTGTCCGAGCAGGTTGAAGATTTCGACATGGTTAATCTCGAAGGTCAATTCGCAGACCTCGTCGTTCGCGAGACGGGACTGAACCATTTCACCTCGGCGAAACGGCTCTCGGGTGGCACATTGCGGTTTTTCGCGCTCCTGGCAATTTTGATCGACCAGGCAGACGGATCTCCGCAGGTACTATGCATTGAAGAGCCGGAGCTCGGTTTGCACCCAGATGCGCTGCCGATTGTGGCAGAGCTTCTTGTGGAGGCGAGCCAGCGCGTTCAAATCGTCATCGCGACGCATTCCGACATCCTCGTTTCCGCAATCGGCCGCGAGGCGCCTGAGAGCGTGTTGGTTTGTGAGCGGGGCGACGCTGGAACCAAAATGACCCGGCTCGATCCAGAAAAGCTGAAAAGCTGGCTCGAAGAATACTCGCTGGGCGACCTGTGGCTGATGGGCGAACTGGGGGGAAAGCGCTGGTGACCAACGTACGCTTGTATGTTGAAGGAGGAGGTGACCAAAAGAATACCAAGCAACTCCTGCAAAACGCGATCGGCGCCTTCTTGGCCAACGGGTTGGCGCAATTTGGGACGAAGCGAAGGCCAAAAGTAATCGTCTGGGGAGCGAATCTTCACACACTGGCTCTTTTTTCCGCCGCGATTAGCAAACACTCGCAATCGGTGTGTGTTCTACTCGTCGATGCCGACGGTCCCGTCGATTGCGCACCAGCCGAACAATTGCGGCGAAAGCACGATTGGAGAAAACCGCAAGCGGTTTCTGACGAACAAGTGCACCTCATGGTACAGACGATGGAGGCCTGGATCGTTGCCGACCGCGAGGCGCTCCGTGACTTCTATGGGCCCAATCTCAACGAGAAACAGTTGTCGGGTCGAGATGACGTCGAAGAAATTCCAACTCACGAGCTCCTTGAGGGACTCAAGCGCGCGACGCGTTCTACGCGCAAAGGCGAGTACCACAAGATTCGACACGCCTCGATCCTGCTGCAGCGAATTAATGCGGGGAAGGCCGCGTCGAGAGCTCGGCACTTGAAATCGCTGTTAGAATATCTGGCTAAAGTACTTGGATCGTAATCGTGTTGCAGACGATTTGCCGGTCAGAGCAAGTTGCAATGCTTAAGCCCACAGCAGTCTTGCTGATCGCCCATGGCAGTCGGCGGTCTGAAGCCAACGACGATCTTGTGCGCCTGGCTGATGTGATTCGCGGGAAACGCCTGTACCCCATTGTCGAGACGGCGTATCTGGAATTGGTCGAGCCGGGAATCGCGTCCGCCGGCGAAAAGTGCGTGGCCCTGGGAGCCACTCGCGTCAAGCTGCTCCCCTATTTTTTGTCGGCGGGCGCCCACGTCGCCGAAGATCTCGAACAGTACCGGCGCGAGCTGGCGGGCCGCTTTCCGGACGTCGTTTTCGAGCTCTGTCCGCCGCTCGGCCTGCATCCGCTGATGATCGAAATCGTGCTCGATCGGTTGGGCTCGGCGTAAGCTCCCTCGTTACCAGGCTCTGCCTGGTAACGCGCTGCTCTCGAGGCTCTGCCTCGCTCCTCTCGATGCTCGCTTGACTGTCGTCTCTTCAATTCGCAAAAATCTCAACGCGTTCATTCCGGGAACATTCCACCGGCATGTAAGACAGCTCCGGATCCCCAGGCCCCTGCATGAGCAACGTTCGTCAATTCGGCACCGCAGGCGATGGCCGGCACGATGACACCGAGGCCATCGAGCATGCGGTGCGCGAGGGCGATGGCCTCCTGGAGTTCCCGCGAGGCACATATCGCATCACCCGCCCCATCATCCTCCGGCTCCAAGAATCCGGGCCGGCGGCCGTGCGCGGCTCGGGGGGGACGGCCAAGCTCGTGATGGCGGGGGCCGGGCCGGCACTCTTCTTCGAAGCGACGCATTCCACGACGGCCGACCCGTCGGGATTTCGCGCCGAAGAATGGCGGCGCGAACGCATGCCGACGGTGGGCGACATCGAAATCGAGGGGGCGCATGCCGAGGCCGACGGAATCCGCATCGAAGGAGTGATGCAGCCTACTCTTACGGGAGTCCTGATTCGCCACGTGCGGACGGGCATCGTGATTCACAAGCGCGCCCGCAACGTGCTCGTGAGCCATTGCCACATCTACAACAATACCGGCATCGGCATCCATCTGGACCGCGTCGATCTTCATCAAACGATCATCACCGGCTCGCACATCAGCTATTGCCGCCTCGGCGGGATTCGCATCGAGTCGAGCGAAATCCGCAATCTGCAAATCACCGGCAACGACATCGAATACAACAACAATCGCTCGCATGAAGTCCCCGGGGCCGATGCCGAGCCGACGGCCGAAATCTATATCGACTGCCGCACCGGTTCGGTCCGCGAAGGGACGATCTCGGGGAACACGCTGCAGGCGACATATAGTCCCGGCGGCGCCAACATCCGCTTCCTCGGGGCGGGGGCCGAGCAGAACCACAAAACGGGGCTGTGGACGATCAGCGGGAACCTCATCGGCAGCCAGGAGAACAATATTCACCTCTCCTCGGCACGCGGAGTCACGATTTGCGGCAACGTGATTTACAGCGGCCACAATCGCAACCTGCTCATCGAAAACTCGCGGAACATCGTCGTGGGGGCGAACGTCTTCGATCACAATCCCGACTACGATACAAAAGAACTGTGCACCGGCATTCGGCTGGTCGACAGCGCCGATTGTTCTCTGCAGGGCCTGCTCATCCAGGATTGCCAGGCCGGCAAGCACACGGTGATTGACGCCGGTCCGCAGTCGAGGCAGGGATTGATCGAGATCATTCGCTGCCGCCGGGTCAATATCTCGGGCGTGCAGATTCTCGAACCGGCCCCTTATGGCATTTTTCTCGACGAGTGCCGCGATACGCTGGTTACTGGCTCAACGATTCTCGACAGCCGCTCGCCCATGCTGATGCAGGCGGCCGTGCGCTGGCAAGGGCCCGGCACGGGCAATTTGATCGCCGACTGCCGCCTGGGCAGGGGCGCCGAGGG
>DATGKC010000070.1:0-4699 GCA_035294845.1 Planctomycetaceae bacterium
AATCATTCCCAAGGATCAGACCGAGAACCTGGTCATCGTCTGCGGAGTATTCATTCACTGGGAAGCGAACGACGACAAAAAGATCTTCGAATACAACTACGAAGCGACCAAGTTGTCGATCGCCCGCGCGATGAAGGGCGAGCCGTCGGCCAGTGAAATGATCACCAAGAAGGCGACCGCCAAGCACCCGTTCTCAGGCGTCTGAGCACGGGTTGAAGGTCGTCCGTTTGAAGATCGGCATTCAGGCCGAAGGTCGGAACGCGCGGGGCAAAGCTGTGACCGGCGATGGCGTGCCGTTGCGGCCCGCAGCAGCGATGCCATGAAAAAAATACTCATCCAGCTCGACACCGACGATCAGCCCAGCTCCTTCGACCGCGTCGTGGCGGTCGACGCCGAGGTCGATCACATCTTCAGTTACGCGGGCATCGTCCCGGAGACGGTCGAACCGATCGTTCACGGGGCGATGTTCACACGCGGCGTGAAAGACCTCGCTCATTCGGCGATCTTCATCGGAGGCAGCAACGTCGCGGCGGGCGAGGCTTTGTTCGAAAAAGTTCGCAGCGCCTTTTTGGGCCCGGTGCGCGTTTCGGTGATGATGGACTCGAACGGCTCGAACACGACGGCGGCGGCTGCCGTCCTGTCGGCCCGCAAGCACCTGAAACTCGAGGGGACGGTTGCTGCCGTCTTGGGTGGAACGGGACCGGTGGGGCTGCGTGCAGCGCAGCTTCTTGCGGCCGAGCGAGCCGTCGTTCACGTCGGTTCGCGATCAGCTCAGCGCGCCGCCCAGGCGTGCGACGAGATCCGCAAGGCCGTCCCTGATGCCAACGTCGCTGCGTTTGCCACTGGAAGCGTCGGCGAGGTTGGACTTGCCTTGAAAGGAGCGGCCATCGTGATTGCGGCTGGCGCCGCCGGCGCCGAGCTATTGCCGGCAGAGATGCGCCGATCGATTTCATCCCTCAAGGTGGCGATCGATCTGAATGCCGTGCCCCCGGCCGGAATTGGCGGCATTGATGTTTTTGATAAAGGGGCCGAGCGCGAGGGGGTCATTTGTTATGGGGCGATAGGGGTTGGAGGACTGAAAATGAAGATTCACAAGACGGCTTTGCGCCGTTTGTTTGAGTCAAACGACCAGCTTCTCGAGCGAGTCGCCATTTATCGGATCGGCGAGGCGCTGTTATAGTCCTCTCACGCAGCTTGCGCATGCTTTGCAATCTGCGCGATCGAGCAAAGTCGTCTTGCCTGAACCTCGCGATTCCGATATGTTCCCGCGCCCAGAAACGGCGCTTTGGGCCGCATTTCTCACGTCTTGGGCCGCCCTGCCTCTCTGCACTGTAATTCCATCTGGATCAACTCTCTATGACCGGTGTCCGGCGCGCAGGCCGCGGCAGCCGCATTGTCCCGACGTGGACAGTGCGCTGCCTCGTCGCCACGTTCACCGTGGCGATTGTCGCGGGACTGGTGCGCCGTCATCCCGCCGACGCGGCCGACGCGAAACAGACTTCGAAAGCCGTCGACCCCTTTCTGGCGCAAGACGCCGAGAGTCCGGTTGACGAGATTCCCGCCATTCCTGACGACTCGCGGCCGGATGCCAAGTCCGTTCCCAAATTGGAACGTCCGCGCGTAACGCGCGAGATAAAGAAAACGGCGGCGCCCAAGCTCGATGCCGAGCAGGATGCCGACACGCAGCTCCCTTTGGAGTTGCCTGGCAAACGTTCGGACCCAACCGCAGGTCCTTCGTTGAAAACGTCCCCCGCAGCGGGCAAAAAGTCTGACTGGCGGTCGAAATCGCTGGAACCGCCGTCAAGCCGCGAACCTAAGCAGAAAAAGGCCAATTCCGTCGATCCCGAGTCGGCGCGATTCGAGCGCGACATCGACATCGAAGACCTGACCGAACCCTTGGCGGCGATCGTCATCGAGGGGAACAAGACGATCAAGACCGAGGAAATCACAAAACTGCTCAAGACGCGCGCCGGCCGCGTGCTTGATGCCAAGTTGGCCCGGGAAGACGTGCGGACCCTGCACAACAAGCGATGGTTCTTCAACGTCGAGATGCGCATCGCCCGTTCCAAGCAGGGTCCGGTGCTGGTCTTTAAGGTTGTCGAACGACCGATGCTTCAAAAGGTCGCTTACGTCGGAAATAAGAAGATCAAGGAAAAAGCGCTGGCCGAATTGACGGGTCTCAAGGTGGGAGGGCCTTACGACGTGGGGTCGAACAAAGAGTCGGCCCGGCGCATCGAGAGCCACTATCATGAGAAAGGATACCTGCACGCCAAGGTCGAGCTCGAAAAGGGAGCTTCGCCCGAAGAGCGTGAAGTCGTGTTCAAAATCGAAGAAGGCCCCAAGGTCGTCGTCAGGAAAATCAGCTTCGAGGGAAATAAATTCGTGTCCGGGCCGGTGCTCAAGACGCAAGTGAAGACCAAAACGCAGATCCTCTGGCTTTTCGGAGGAAAATATGATCCGGCGAGCGTTCCGGAAGACGTGGCCGCACTCAAGCAGTACTACCAGAATCTCGGATTCTTCGACGTGAAGGTCAAGCCTCAGGAAAACAAATCAGACGACGGCGCGAACGTGCACATCAAATACGTCATTGACGAAGGAGTGCATTACAAGGTCGGCAAGATCGAATTCGTGGGGAACCAGGTCATCCCAGAGGCCAAGCTGCTGGCTGGAATGAAAACGCACGTCAATGACTACTTTAATGATCGCTTCGTCAGTGCCGACCGCGACAAAATCGTCGCTCAGTACGGCGAGCTGGGAAGAATCTTCGCCAGGGTCGCATACACTCCCGTCACCCACGAAGAGCCGGGCTTTGTGAACTTGCGATACGAAATCGCCGAAGATCAGCCTTACCGCATCGGCAAAATCCGGGTGCACATCAACGGAGATCACCCCCACACCAAGGAATCGGTCGTTCTGACCAAGCTGACCTTCAAGACCGGCGAGCTGGCCAGCATGGCCAAGATCGAAAAGAGCAAACAGCGGCTCAAGAACACACAGATATTCGCGGGCGGCCAACCGGGGCAGCAAGCCGGAGGCGACCCGCCCGAAATCCGGATCGAGGCGCCCGACGGATCGGTCCCGCGTCGCGCACGCAATCTGGCCCGCGGTCAAAGCGATAGTTCCGACGCGAGCTTCGCTTCGCGGCCAACGACGAGCGCAGTCGCGCCGGCCGCAGACCCGCCCGCCGACTTCGAGATCTTTCGCGGTCAGAATTTCGACGGCGACCAGCCCGCGAGCGAATTCGGCGACCAACCCCTTCCGGGAACGACGCCGGGCGATGTCTTCTTTCCGGAAGACGAACCCCCTCCCTATCTCGATACCGACGTGTACGTGAGCGAAACTCAAACCGGGCGCATCATGTTCGGCGTGGGGGTCAACAGCAACATGGGGCTGATCGGGAACGCCACCCTGCAGGAAAACAATTTCGATATCCTGCGTCCGCCGACCAGCATGCAAGACATTTTGGACGGCACGGCCTGGCGCGGCGGCGGACAGCAGTTCCGTCTGGAGGCCATGCCGGGGACGCAGTTGAGCCGCTATTTGGCGAGCTGGACCGATCCCTATTTCCTCGATCAGAACGTGATGCTGGGCGTGAGCGGCTCGTATTTCACTCGTTTCTTTCTGAACTGGACCGAACAGCGCGCCGGAGGCAACGTGAGACTCGGGCATCAGTTCACGCCGCTGTTTTCGGGCCTTGTGACGGTAAAGGCCGAGAGCGTGCGGATCATCAATCCGAGCTTTCCGACTCCTGAGACGGTCACCGACGTGCTCGGCTCAAACTTTTTATCGACGACCAAATTCAGCCTCGTCCACGACACCCGCGACAGCGCGTTTCTTCCGGGAAGGGGGCATTATCTGGAAGGCAGCTACGAGCAGGGAATGGCGAACTTCGTGTTCCCCAAATTTGTGGTCGACGGGCGGCAATACTTTCTGGTTCGGGAGCGACCCGACGGCGGCAGCCGCCACATCATTTCTCTCTCGGGCAACTTCGGGTGGACCGGCAACCAGACCCCCTTCTTCGAACGGTTCTTCGCCGGCGGTTTCAACACCATCCGCGGGTTCGCGTTTTACGGCATTACGCCGCGCGAAGAAGATTTTCGCGTCGGCGGCTTCTTCCAGGCCATCGGCTCGGTCGAGTACCTGGTTCCCATCACGGCCGACAATTCGATTCAGGTCGTCACGTTCAGCGATTTCGGCACGGTCGACAGCCGGGTCACGCTCGATGCGTTTCGGTTGTCGGTCGGCGGGGGCATTCGCCTCACCGTTCCCATGATGGGACCCGTCCCGATCGCCATCGACTTTGCCGTGCCCATCTTGAGACAATCGTTCGACAACACGCAGGTCGTCAGCTTCAATATGGGACTGTTGCGGTAGGCGGGTTACAATGGCTTCGAATCAACATGATCCTCGAAGGAATTGTCACCACGCTCGACCGCCAGGGCGAGCTCAACGTCGCGCCGATGGGGCCCCTCGTCGATGAGGCGTTCGCCACGCTCGAATTGCGGCCCTATCAAACGTCGCGCACCTACCACAACCTGAAGGCGCATCCGCAAGGCGTATTCCACGTCGTTGACGACGTGCTGCTTTTGGCGCAGGCGGCGATCGGCGAGCTGACCGAAGTGCCCGAGAGCTTCGCGGCCCGGAAAATTGCGGGCCGGGTGCTCGCGTCGGCCTGCCGCTGGTATGAGTTTGAGATCGA